>JAYUYU010000240.1:0-15808 GCA_043752365.1 Myxococcales bacterium
CCGAAGAGCGTCAACGCCATGAAGCATTGCGTCGTCGCGATGCTGATGAGCCGCACGGGCGACGGCGACGCGCCGAAGCACTACGAAATCGCCGTTCAGAACGCTCCGCAAGAGCCCGGCTACGAGCTGTGGTTCGCCAACCACTACAGCATGTTCCGCGGCGCGCGCTCGCCGGTGACCGAGACCGCCGAGGTGCACTACTACGCCTCGCTCAAGAAGCTCGAAGCCTTACGCGGCAGCGGCAAGTACCGCGCGTACCACGCGGTCGTCGAGGAATGGACGAAGAAGCGCCTGATGGTTTTGTACCAACAGGACGGCTTGCACCTGATTCCGGGCAAGCAGTACCCGCAAAAGCCGCAGGCCCTGTATCGCCCCGGCGTCTCGATTGGCGCGATCGCCGGGTTATCCAAGGACACGCGCGACTTCAATCGCAAGGGCGACTGGAACGAGATGCGCACTTTCACGCTCGAGCGTGAATTCGCCAGCAGCGACGTCCGCGCCGGGGGCGCCAACCGCCCCGAGCCCTATTTCAAGGGCCTGCGGGACTTCGAGGTCTACGCTATTCCGCGCGCTCCGCTGCGCTACCACCTCGACGCCAAGCTGCGCTACCGGCAAAACCCGATCGGCACGCTGGACTTCACCTTCGACCAGTCGCACGCCGAGCAGGCCCAAATCACCGGCTTCTACTTTCCGGCAGGCTGCGGCCTGGACAAGACCAAGCTGTGCACCGAGCTGGACGGCAGCAAGAACGGCCTGAACGACGTCGACGTCCGGCAAATCGGCGGGGCGTACGAGCGCGTACTGCCGCTGTACCCGCTGTTCGACGCCAAAGTCGGCCTCAGCTACAAACGCGTGCACCGCACCGGCGTGGTGGAGTTTTTGCCGAGCAAGGCCGAAGATTTCAACCTGTTCGAGGGCAAACTTGCGCTCTCGCGCTTCGTCGGCTCCGACAAGATTACGGCCGAGCTCGGCTACGCCTACTTCGACATGCCGCTTGGCGTGGGCCCGGTGCCCGAGCAGCAACGCAGCCGGCACATCCGCTCCGCGCTGCTCGAGTACGCGCTCTACTCGCCCCTGGTCTTGCCCAGCTTCGCCGCCGGTGAGCCGAGCTTTCTGCGTACCCCGACGCGCGGCTGGTACTTCTACACCGGCATCGTTCAAGACGACGAGCTGTACGGCTTTCGCACGGTCACCAAGCGCGACATCTTCTTGGGCTCGCGCTTCGAGGGCTCTGGCGCCTTCGACATTTCGCTGCAGGGCACGTACGCCACCGGCAAGCAAACCTTCAGCAACGCCGACACCGGCATGCTCTTCAGCGATCCGACGCAAGAGTTTGCCGGCTTTCGCAGCAACCTGACGCCGCAGGTTCGCATCATCAACCCCGACGCCATTCCGGGCATTGCTTGGGGTTTCGATTCGCTGATGCTGGTGTTCCCCGTGTCCCACGACTTGGGCCTGAAGCAGGCCAGCAAAGATTACGAGAACATCCGCGCCGGCGTAGAGATGTGGGGTCGCATGTTTTCACCCGTGCTGGGCCCCGCCTTCTTGGTCACCGCCGGTTACACTTACCAAAATTTTTACAACATCAACCAAGGCCGCAACCCCAAAGGCATGCACCTGTTCATGTTGAACCTGCGTATGGGCTGGGGAGACTTGTGATGAAGCCGCGCGCCGTCGTCAGCTTGTTGCTCGGAGCACTCACCGCCTGCGGCGCTTCGCAGTTGGATTTGCGCACACCACCCCCGCCGCCGAAGGGCACCGCCGAAGCGCATGGCGCCGGTTATGTCTCCAACGCGCCGCCGAAGGGCGTCGCCATCGCCACCGACCGCCGCGGCAAGTCGGTCAAGCCCAAGGTCACCGCGGATTTCACCGGTCCCCCGAAGAGCAACACCTGGTGGTCGTCGCTGATTTGGCAGTTCGACGAAACCAACCCGTACTCGATGAACCTGTACGCGCATCCGCTGGTGATGCGCGCGGGTGCTCGGGGCCTGGGCCTCAGTTACCCGAACAAGCCGGCGATTCGTGCGCGCGAGTACATGTATCGCTACGCCGAGGACCTGACGCTGGGCCTAGAGGGCGAAAAATTCCCGGACACGCGCGTGGCTGGCTATTCGGACTTCGCCGTCACGGCATCGTGGAAAAACGACGACTCCGAGCTGCGCGCGACGCTGGGCCACGGCCTGCCGTACGTGTACGCCACCCGCACCGGCGCTGCGCGCGCGCTGGTAGCCATTGCCCACGGCACCGTGATGGACGTGGTCAAAGACGACGGCAACGCGCTGATGCTCAGGCTCGGCGAGCACTTCTACGGCCTTTTCGCGCCGACCAAGAGCCGCTGGGAAAAGGTCGACGCCGGCTACGCCTCGGACCTGGGCGGCAAAGACTATTTTTCCGTCGCCGTGCTGCCCGACGGCGACGTCGCCACCTTCAATGTGTTCAAAGCGCACGCCTACGCGTTCGTGACCGACACCAAAGTGAGCTGGACCTACGACGAAGCGACGGCCGAGCTTTCGACCAAGTTCGCCGCTAGCATCAGCGCCAAGGAATCGGGCAAGGGTCTACAAGACTCGGCCATTTTGGCGCTGTACCGCCACCAGTGGCTGCACACGCAGGACTCGCTCGAAAAGCCGACCTACGCCTCGCCGCGCGGGCAAATGAAGCTGCACGTGGGCAGCGAGTTTACGACGCACAACAAGTTCCCGGGCGTGCTGCCAATTCTGCCTAATGCCGCCGGCCTGACCCTGAGCGACTTGGGCGGCCAGTTGAGCGAAGCCACGGGAGCCCCGGACTTGTTCCCGCGGGGTTACGGGCCCGGCCCCGAGCGCGACGCCTACTGGGCTGGCAAGTCGCTCGGCAGGAACGCCACCAACCTGTACCTGGCCGACCAACTAGGCGGCGAGAACGAGAAGAAGCGCATGATCACCGCGCTCGAAAACGAGATGGGTGATTGGTTCGACGGCAGCGAGCCGCGGCGCATGTACTACGACCAAGCGTGGCACAGCTTGATCGCCCTGCCGGCCAGCTACGGCTCCGCCGAGCAGCTGAACGACCACCACTTTCACTACGGCTATTTCATCGCCGCCGCCGCCGCCATTGCGCGCTTCGACCCGGCTTGGGCCAAAAAGTACGCGCCCATGATCGAGCTTTTGGTGCGCGACGCCGCCAACTGGAAGCACGACGACGAACGCTTCCCTTTCCTGCGCCACATGGACGCCTACGCCGGGCACTCGTGGGCCAACGGCCCCGCGCAGTTCGACGACGGCAACAACGAAGAGTCTTCGTCCGAAGACATTTTGTTCTCGGCCAGCCTGGTACTTTGGGGTTCGACCATCGAAAACAAGGAGCTGCGCGACCTGGGTATCTTCTTGTTCACGACGCAGGTGCTGGCAGCCGAGCAGTATTGGTTCGACGTCGACGACGCGGTCTTCCCCGAAGGCTTCGACCACAGCGTGATCGCCATGGTTTGGGGTGCGGGCGCGAAGTACGATACCTGGTTCGACGCCGACCCGATCATGGTGCACGGCATCAACTACCTGCCGTTCACGGGCGCCTCGACCTATTTGGGCCGGCACCCCAGCTACGTGAGCAAGAACTTCGCGGAGGTCTTCAAGCGCAGCCAGGGGTCCATTTATTCGTGGCGCGACTACCTGCTGATGTACCTGTCGCTGGCCGAGCCCGACCGCGCCCTGAAGATGTACGAGGACGACACGTACTTCAACGTGGAGTTCGGCAACACGCGGCTCTTGTTGCGGCACTGGCTGAAGAACGTGCAAGCGCTGGGTCAAGTCGACACGACCGTCACCGCCAGCGTGCCCACCTACGGCGTCTTCAAGGGCCCCAAGGGCAGGAGCTACGTCGCGTACAACCCCACCGGCTCGGCCGTCGAGGTCTCCTTCTCTGACGGTAAGAAGCTGAAGGTTGCGCCGGGGTCCCTCGGGTTGACGGTATCCAAGTAGGGACGCCAATTCGCTCGTCAGGCTGGATCTGTCCAGGCTTGCCGGAGCGCGTCCGAAACGGCCACTGCATTTGGCGTTTCAGGGTGATCCGGAGCCTTTGGCCTGGACATTCATGCAGTCGGAGCACCCGCGCATGTCAATCAAGGCTTTGTCACCGCTTTTTGCCGTCACTGGTTTGTCTGCCCTCACCCTGGCGTTCGCCTGTTCGGACCCGCCAGCCGCGGGGGATCCGCCAGCTGGAACGGCCGGTACCCCAGCCGGCACGGCTGGAACCACCGGCACCACGGCCGGAACTACCGGCAGCAGTGGTAGCGCCACCACCGGCGGTGGCGGCGCAGGGCCGACAGCTGGCTCAGGCGGTAGCGCCACGGCCGGCGGAGCCACGGGGGGCAGCGGCGGCAGCAGCACGGGCGGCGGCACGAATGCTCCGACCTACCCAGGCTACACGCTCGTCATCGACGAGGGCTTCAACGCCCCCATCGACCTCGACACGGACAAAACGTGGACCTGGTCGGACGGCGCCTTGTCCGAAGGCCAAGTGCGCTACACCAAGGAGGCCATCACGTTCGCCGATGGCCACATGTTGATCACGACCAGCAAGCCCGCGGCGCCGATCGCTGGCGGCCCGTCGTTCGCCGAGAACGGCAACGTTGGCACTTTCCCGCTGCAAAGCGGCGAGTTCCGCACGAAGCACAACAACTACCGCTACGGTCGCTACGAAGCGAGCATGAAGGCTCCCACCCCGGCGCCGACCGACATGGCGGGCGGCAACTTCATCAACACGCTGTTCACCTTCCGCACTCCGAAGATCGAAGACTGGCGCGAAATCGACATCGAGGTCATCGCCGGCGGCGTCGACAAGGTGTTCAGCAACGTGGTGTATGCCGACGGTAAGAGCGACTACGGCCAGACGATGAACAGCGCGCTGCCGGTCACGGTGCCCGCGAACTTCAACTCGCGAACCGGCTTCCACACCTACGCCTTCGTGTGGAAGGCCGACGGCATCACCTGGTTCGTCGACGACCAGCCCACCGCTTCGCGCACGTTCGCGGGCGGCGGTAGCCCGCCCATTCCGAACAAGTCCGCCAAAATCATGATGAGCATGTGGGTCTTCGGCGGTGGCTACGGTTTCGGCGGGCTCGACGGCGAGAAGAACGTTTACCCGTTCACGGCCGAGTACGATTTCTTCCGCTTCTACAAGCAAGACGACGAAATGTACCCGATGGATCCGGCGGCCCTGCCCCCCGAAGACCTGAACAAGTCGAAGAACAACCCGACCGAGACCGACACGCAAGGCTGAGCGTCACTCGCCAAGCCCCGCAAATGCGCTGTTGCCTCGCTTTCGTTCTCGCAGCCGGCTGCAGCAACCCGCCCGAACCCGAGTTCGAGACCTGGGTCGAGCCCAGCAACGGCTGGGTCGAGGTCTGGCGCGACGACTTCGACGGGCTCGAAAACGCCGCGCCCGACGCCAGGCATTGGAACCTCGAGATCCGCCCGTCGGGCCAGAACGAAGAGCTGGACTACGACACCGACGATCGCAAAAACTCGTTCCAGGACGGGAACGGCAATCTCGTCATCCGTGCCATCAAGGAGCAGTACGTCGACGCGAACGGCGTGCGGAGTTCGCAGCCGTTTACTTCGGCGCGCCTGAACACGCAGGGTTTGGTCGAGCAGCAATACGGGCGCTTCGAAGCGCGCATCAAGCTGCCCGCGGGTGGCAAGGGCGTTTGGCCGGCTTTCTGGCTTCTGGGCAACGACATTGACGAAGCCGGTTGGCCCGAGTGCGGCGAGGTGGACATTCTGGAAATGCGCGGCAGCCGCCCCACCATCATCGACGGCAGCCTGCACGGCCCCGGCTATTCGGGCGGCAGTGCGTACCATCACTATTACGAGCTCGCGGCTGGCAACTATGGCGACGCTTTCCACGTTTTCACCTTCGAGTGGACGGCCGAGGGCGCGCGCTGGCTCGTGGACGGCGATGAGTACTACATGAAGACCGCCGCCAGCGTGGCCCAGAACGGCCAGCGCTGGGTCTACGACCACCCGTTTTACGTGATTCTGAACCTCGCCATTGGCGGCGTCTTCGACGGCGACCCCGACGCTAGCACCAGCTTTCCACAAGAAATGCAGGTCGACTACGTGAGCGTTTGGAAGCTTGGTGGAACCTGAAGGCGACAACAGCACGCCCTTGAAAGCCAGCTTCAACCCGCCCAGGACGGCCGTGGTCAGGGGCAGCGCCTAACAGCCAGCCCGTCGGCCCAATCGGCCAGCCCTTTCAGTCCCAGCATTGCTTTCGCGCTCCGTTCGAAGACTGGCCGCGCTTGAAGCCGCGACAATCGTCTCGCTGCTGGGGAATGTCCGCGAAGCCGCAACTTTGTGGCTGTTTCCGCGGTGCCCGCGCCCAAAAGCACTCTTGGAGCCGGGCCGGCGACCCGAGGAAAAGCCCACAAATGGGGGCAAATCCTAAACAGAGTTGGTACAGTCCCGCCCGCGATGAAAGTCACCTGCCAGGCGTGCAGCGCGCAGTACACGATCGCGGACGACAAGGTTCAGGGCAGGAAAGTCAAAATACGCTGTAAAGCGTGCCAGACCCCGATCGTCGTGGACGGGCAAAATCCCCCCCCTCAGTCCGCCAGCAGCGGACTGTCCGATGCGCCGCCCGCACTCGATCCGTTCGCACCAGAAACGGCGCTCGCGCCCGACACTGACGTCTGGAACGTCAACCTGACCGACACGGACTCACGAACCATGACCACGGCTGAGGTCATCGAAGGTTTCCGCGCCGGCTTGGTCACCGGCGATGCCTTCGTTTGGAGGGACGGCATGGGCGACTGGGTGCCGATCATGGACTGCGTCCAGCTCGCTCCGCTGCTCTCTGGTCCGACGGATCCGCCAGCACCCGTCGCAGGTCAGACGCCGCTTGCGCCCGCTGTGGCGGTGGCACCCGCGCCCCCGGCCGTGCCGAAGGTCGGCGGCATGCCGAATCTTTCTGCGCCTGGCGCTGTAAGCGGCGCCTTCGCCGCGCGTGCCGCCAGCGCCAAAGCTTCCGCGGGCGCCGATTTGTTTGGCGACATCGACGCCGCTGGCAGTGAAAGCGAAGACGTCGATCTCTCGACCAGCGCCGCGCGCGCGGTGCCAACCGCACCAGGCTCGACGTCGTACGACGACAAACCCACCGGCGCGCGCAACGAGAACTCCGTTCTGTTCTCGCTCGACGCCATGAAGGCTGGCTTCGTGGGCGGCGCGCCTACCGTCGCCGAAAGACCCAAGCCCTCCGCGCCGAAGCCCGGAGCCCCACGTCCCACTCAACCGTCGAACCCGGACGATCCGTTCGGCATGGGCGCGAGCGCAGGGCTTGCCGGTATGGGTGCTGGCGGCAATCCGCTTTTCAGCTTGGGCGCGAACCAAGCGCTGCTCACGGCGCCTGCGCCGCCCGAGCCGAAGCCCATTCCGGTGCCCACGTTCAGCGCTGCCAGCGGCGTGGCCGAGCCGGCCGGCATGGATGCCAAGACCAAGAAGCTCGTGCTGTTCGGCGGCTTGGGCGCCAGTGCCTTGATCGCGGTGTTGCTCAGCCTGCTCGTGTTCAGCGGCAAGAAGGAAGAGCCCGCTGACGCCGCCGCCAAGGCAGCGCTGTCGGCCAAGCCCGAAGAAAAGAAAGCGGAAGCTCCCAAAGAGGAGCCCAAGCCCGAAGAAAAGCAGGCAGAGCCGCCGCCCGCCGCTTCCGCCGAGGAAAAGAAGCCAGACCCAGCGAAGGCGGACGCTGCCAAGCCCGACGCTGCGAAGCCGAGCGGTCATACCGCAGCCGCCCCGGCGACCAAGAAGGAAGAGCCTGCACCGGCCGGCGCAAGCACCGCGCCGCCCTTCAGCAAAGCTTCCGCGATCTCCGCACTCGGCGGCGCCGCAGGCTCTGCCGGTAGTTGCAAGAAAGCCGGCGGCCCCACCGGCGTCGGCAAAGTTCAGGTCACCTTCGCACCCAGCGGCCGCGTCACCAGCGCGACCGTAATGGGCGCCCCGTTCGCCGGCACTGCCGTCGGCGGCTGCGTCGCCGGCGCCTTCCGCCGCGCCAAGGTTCCGGCCTTCTCGGGCAATGCAGTCACCGTGTCAAAGTCGTTCGCGATTAATTGAAGGCACAGAAACGGCAGAGCCCTCGGGTCCAGGGCTGACCCACGCTTCGACGCGAGACCCTGATTTCACAGGGAGATCGTGAGTTCGGGAGTCGTGCGAGCCCTGATTTTGGGGCGCCAATTGGTTTCGTCATTCGCGTCGCCGCGTACGAATCCGTAAACGACTAGTTGAAGCGCGACGCAAACGACGCAACGGCGCTGCGCCCAACCTGCTCGCTCGCACGACTCCCGATCTCCCGATCTCCCTGTGAAAAATCTCGAGCGGCACAACGCGGCCACTCAACGGCAGCCAATGCTCGCGGAGACAACGTAGGACATCAGGCGCCCTGATCGAATTGCCCTGGTTGCGGAACCTGGACAGCGTGGGAGCGGTCGCACATAGTGGAAGGCTTATTGGCGTGGGCTTTGCGAAGGAGTTTTGCATGCTGAGTCAGGCTTCTAAGGTCACGGGTATTGGGCTCATTGCGCTGTTGGGCGGCGCTCTCGTGGTGCCCGGCTGCGACAGCGGCGGGAGCGATGACGACGACGGGGGCAGTGGCGGCTCGAGTGCCGGCTCGGTCAGCGGCGGCAGTGGCGGCTCGAGCGCTGGTACGACGAACGGCGGCTCGACTACCGGCGGTAGCGGCCTGGGCGGTGCGACGGGGACCTACGCCTGCCAAGGCGTGGTTCCACCGAGCACGGCCATCACCGATTTTACCGATTTGATGCCCGCAGCGGAGCCGCTGTGGGGCGCCGCGCCCGCGATGGAAGCGTTCTACGGCGGCTTGGTCAGATACGGCGCAGCGGGCAGCATTCCAGTCACGGACGTGAGCGGCGGGAACCTGCACGTGACAGGCACGATCAAAGATTACTCTGGCGCGGGCCTCTACGTCGCGTTCTGTACGGATGCCTCGAAGTTCGCCGGCGTGCGCTTCAAAATTTCTGGTGACACCGGCGGTAACAAGGTCACGTTCCTGCTGCAGACGAACAAGAACCTGTACCCAGACCCGATGGCGATGAAGGGCGAGTGCCTGGCAGGCGCGGACAAGAAATTCATCGATTGCATCCATCCCGGCTTCGCCCTGACGGACATCAGCGCCGACGAGAAAGTGGTCGAGCTCACTTGGGACAAGCTCAAAGGTGGCTTACCGACGAGCGCGGCAACCACCGACGGCAGTGACGTCGTTGGCTTCCAGTGGTCGTTCCCCTGGGCCGCGAGCATGGCGCCTTATGACGTCGACCTCACCATCGACGATCTCGAGTTCATTGGTGAGGGCGCGGGCGGAGCAGGCGCGGGCGGAGCGGGCGGCGACCCGATGGGCGGCGCCGGCGGAGCCCAATAGCGCCAGAAACTAGCCCCTAGCTGGGTCAGGAAACCTCCGGTGCTAGATCCCGGGGGTTTCCGTGATTCGCATCGAAGGCATCCAGAAAGAATACGGGCGGGGCGAGTCCGCAGTGCGGGTCTTGCGCGACGTGAGCCTGCGCATCGAGACCGGCGAGCTCGTGTCGATCATGGGCTCATCGGGTTCCGGCAAGTCCACGCTGCTCAACATTTTGGGCATTCTGGACGACTACGACCAGGGTGCCTATTACCTCGACGACAAGCTGATCCGCAATTTGAGCGAGCGCGAGGCCGCTCACTACCGGAACCGGTTGATTGGCTTCGTTTTTCAGTCGTTCAACCTGCTCGGCTTCAAGACCGCTGAAGAGAACGTCGCTCTGCCGCTTTACTACCAAGGCGTGTCGCGACGCGCGCGGAACAAACTGGCGCGTGAGTACCTGGAGCGCGTCGGCTTGGGCGCGCGCGCCGAGCACTTGCCGTCCGAGCTCTCGGGCGGAGAGAAGCAGCGCGTCGCGGTCGCGCGTGCGCTGATCACCAAACCCAAGTTGCTGCTCGCCGACGAACCGACCGGCGCCCTGGACACCACCACCTCGTATCAGCTCATGGACCTGCTGCGCGAAATCAACGCGCAGGGCATGACCGTCGTGGTGGTGACGCACGAGCACGATATCGCCCAGATGACCACGCGCACGATTCGGCTAAAAGATGGGCGCGTCGAGCAGCCGGAGCCCGCGGCCACGTGATTGAGGCGCTGTTAGAGCTATGGGACGTGCTCAGCCGCAACGCATTGCGCACGCTGTTGACGGGCCTATCCGTGGCCTGGGGCGTGTTCATGCTGGTGGTCCTGCTCGGCGCCGGCAATGGCCTGGAGAACGGCACCAATTGGGAGTTTCGCGACGACGCGCAGAACTCGGTTTGGATCTCCGGCGGCAAGACCTCGGTTCCGTTCGCAGGTCGCAGCCCCGGTCGTCCGATTCTATTCAAGAACCAGGACTTTGCAGATCTGCGGCGCAAGGTGTCGGGCATCGAGCACTTCACGGGGCGCTACTGGCTGTGGGGTGAGTTCAGCGTCAGCTACGGCAGCAAGCGCTCGTCGTTCAACATTTTGGGCGTCCACCCCGACCAGCGGTACTTGGAAAAAACGCTAATGACACGCGGCCGCTACCTGAACGAAGACGACCAAGCGCAAAAGCGTAAGGTCTGCGTGATCGGCAGCAAGGTGCGCGAAATCTTGTTCGGCAGCCACGATCCGGTCGGTGCATACGTCAACATGCGCGGCCTCGCCTACAAGGTCGTGGGTGAGTTCGAAGACGTGGGCGGCGAGAACGAGCTGCGCAAAATCTACGTGCCGATCAGCACGGCGCAGCTGGTTTACAATCAACCCCAAGTCATTCACCAGCTGATTTTCACGGTGGGTGACGCGAGCGTCGAGCAGAGTCAGCTCATGGCCGACCAAGCTCGCATCACGCTGGCCAAGAACCATGGCTTCTCGCCAGACGACCGACGCGCAGTGCGGATGGGCAACAACTTGGAGCAATTCACGCGCATTACCGGCGTTTTTCGCTGGATTCGCATCTTCGTGTGGGTCGTTGGCATCGGTACGCTGTTGGCCGGCATCGTCGGCATCGGTAACATCATGCTGATCTCGGTCGCGGAGCGCACCAAAGAGATTGGCGTCAGGAAGGCGCTCGGCGCGACGCCTGGGTCGATCATCCGCATGGTGCTGGGCGAAGCGCTGGTGTTGACCGGCGTCAGCGGCTACGTCGGGCTGGTCGCGGGCGTGGGCGTGGTCGAGCTCGTGGCGTGGCGTTTTCCCGAAGCTCCCTTCTTTCGGCAGCCCAGCGTCAGCTTGAGCGTCGCGGTCAGCGCCACGCTGGTGATCATGTTCGCGGGCGCTTTGGCTGGCTTTTTCCCAGCCTACCGCGCGGCGCGGGTGAACCCCGTCGTCGCGCTGCGGAGCGACTAGCGGATGTTCGACCTCGACGCCTGGCAAGAGGTTTGGTCGACCCTGCGCAAGAACCGACTGCGCGCAGTTTTGACCGCGTGCGGCGTGTTCTGGGGCATGTTCATGCTGATGGTGCTGCTAGGCCTGGGCACCGGGCTGGAACGCGGCGTGGTGCGCAGCCTGGGCGGCATGGCCTTACACAGCGTTTACGTTTGGTCGCAGCGCACCAGCGTGCCGTACAAGGGCCTGCGACCCGGCCGCTACGTCAAGTTCAACAACCAAGACATTGCGCTCATCCAACGCCTGAGCGGCGTGACCTACGTGGCTCCGCGCCTGCAGCTCGGCGGCTGGCGCGAGGGCCAAAACATTACGCGCGGCGCCAAAACCGGCAACTTCAACGTGGTGGGGGACGTGCCCGAATTTCCGCTGGTGGAGCCATTGGTCTTCACGCACGGGCGCTTCTTCAACGGCTTCGACATGACGGAAGAGCGCAAGGTCGCGGTCGTCGGGCAGCTGGTGACCAAGGAGCTGTTCGAGCCTGACGAGGATCCAGTCGGCAAGTACATCCAGGTCAAGGGCGTCAATTTCCTGATCGTGGGCGAGGTGAAGAGCCTCAAGTTCGGAGACGAGGGCGAGAAGCTGAGCGCCACCGTCTTCATTCCGTTCTCCACCTTTCAGGCCGCTTTTAACCAGCGCGACCGCATCGGCTGGTTCACGATCGGCACCGATCCGGCTTACCCGGCGGTGTGGGTCGAGGAATCGATTAAGCAAGCGCTCGCCGAAAAGCACCGCATCGCCCCGACCGACAACCAAGCCTTCGGCTCCTTCAACGCGGCGGACAAGTTCGAGAAGATTCAGGGACTATTCCGCGGTATTCGGCTGTTCGTGTGGACGGTGGGGGCGCTGACACTGGGCGCGGGCATGCTTGGGGTGAGCAACATTCTGCTGATTACGGTGAAGGAGCGAACGCGTGAGATTGGCATTCGCAAGGCGCTCGGCGCGACTCCCGGCTCGATCGTCCGCATGGTAGTCAAAGAATCGGTGGTGCTCACGGTGCTGGCAGGCTACCTGGGTCTGGTCGCGGCCGTGCTCACGCTAGAAGGCTTCGGTAAGGTGCTGGCCAAACTGCCCGACGCTCCAGTTTCAATGCCCGAAGTCGACTTCAAGGCGGCCCTGGTGGCTCAATGCCTACTCATTGCCGCCGGCCTGATAGCTGCCATCATGCCAGCGCGCCACGCCGCCCGCGTACACCCCGTAGAAGCCCTGAGAAGCGAATGATCAGCCGGTCAGCATCCCGCCGACCAGGCAGCCACACCCGCCGATTTCACCCAGCTAGCAACCGATGATCCGTCGCATCGTCCCTCTGCTGTTGGCGCTCAGCGTAGTTGGCGCCTTCGTGCTCACGCTGTTGTTCCTTTACAAAAAATCGCAGGCCAAGCCGGCCGTGTTCGAGACCGCCAAGCCGGCTGTCATGGACATCGTCAAGAAGACGGTCGCGCCGGGTGCCATCGTGCCGCGCCGTGAAATCGCCATCAAGCCGCACGTCTCCGGCACGCTCGAAAAGCTGTACGTGGTCGCCGGGCAGATCGTGAAAGATCGCGAGCTGTTGGCCAAGATTCAAATCATTCCCAACGTGGTGGCCCTCAACAATGCCGAATCGGCGATTCGCGCCGCGCAAATTGGCCTAGACAACGCGCAAAACCAAATGCAGCGCTACCAGCAATTGTTCGATCAAAAGCTGATGAACGAGACCGAGTTCAATCAGTTCAAGCTCGGCTTCGAGCTGAAACGCCAAGAGCTGGAGACCGCGCAGAGCAACCGCGAGCTGATCAAGGAAGGCGCCTCCAAGCGCAGCGGCAAGGTGTCCAACCTGGTGAATTCGACGGTCGAAGGCATGGTGCTCGACGTGCCGGTCAAACAAGGCTCGAGCGTGATTGAAGCCAACAACTTCAACGAAGGCACGACCATCGCCTCCATCGCGGACATGGGCGACATGATTTTTCTCGGCCGCGTCGACGAATCGGAGGTCGGCAAGTTGAGCGTCGGCATGCCGGTCACGATCACGGTCGGCGCCTTGGGCGAGGAGCGCCTGGAAGGCAAGCTCGAGTACATCGCGCCCAAGGGCAAAGAGAAAGAGGGCACGATTGAGTTCGAGGTCAAGGTGGCGGTCAAGCTGAAGCAGGACGTGCTGGTGCGCGCCAACTACAGCGCCAACGCGGATATCATCCTCGAAACCCGTCGGGGCGTGCTGGCCATCGAGGAGAGCCTGGTACAGTTCGACAAGGGCAAAGCGTTCGTCGACGTGGAGGCGGGGCCGCAAGCCTTCAGTCGCCGCGAGGTGAAGCTCGGCCTGTCCGACGGTATCAACGTCGAGGTGCTTTTCGGCGTGAACCCCAGCGACCGGCTGAAGAAGCCCCTCAGTGAAGCACCCGCCGACACCAAGCCCAAGAAGTCGCGATAGACTGAGGAACGATGAGCCGAAGCGGATTTCAGAAGAGCGTGCGCATGTTCCACAAGTTCTCGGAAGAGACCATGCGACGTCGCGGTGGCGACCAGGCCGGGCGCGAGAGCATCGCAGCGCTCGCGGCCATCGAGGCGGTGCTCCGGGCGGAGCGGCTGCTGGACGCCTCCTTGCTCGAACCGCTCGCCGCCTTCACCAACCTGCTGCAAAGCTCGCAGCTGCCGCCCGACTTCGGCGACTACAGCTTCGGCGACGCCCTCTTGGCCGTCGAAGACGCCCACGCCGAGCTGCGGCAAAGTGCCGAGCAAGTCTGGGAATTTGCGCCCGAGCTGAGCGACGAAGCCGCCGCCGCGCTGAGCGCTTTTGCCCCCGTCGTGGCCGCGCCTAGCCCTCCGGAGCACGCCGCCAAGCTGCGGCGCTTCGTGCTCGACGCCGCCCAAGAGACCGAGCCCACGACTCTACTCGTGATCGGCGCGTTGGCCAGCCCCGACCTACCACTGGCCGAGCTAGCGGCGCGCTTTCAGCGCGTCACGCTGAGCGACCTCGACTTGCCACGACTCGAAGAGCTGACGCGGACGGTCATCCCCGAAGCGTACCGCGAGCGAGTGAAGCTCGAGCGTTACGACGTGACCGGCAGCTACGCGGCCTTTGCACGAGGCGTGCAGGCGACCGTGGCAGCCGCAGTTGGGCCAGCTTCGGCTGAGAGCGCGTTAAGCGAGCTGCTCTCGAGCTACGACGTCGGCGCCGGCAGCGCCGGTCTGGCCTCGGCTGAAGAGAAGCCCAGCCTGGCGGTCTCGGCGCTGCTGCTGTCCGAGCTCGGCCGAGGCTACGCTCCGTGCATCGCGAGCGCCCTCGCTGCGCGCGGTTGGGACCCCCAGGCCGTAGACCGCGAGCCATTGCGGCCCAGCATCGAGCTTTTGAGCTGTTTCGTGGCTCAACACCACATTCAGGCCCTGCTGCGCCGCGCCAAGTCGGCCGCCATCGTCAGCGCCGTGAGCTTGGTGGAGCTCAGAGCTGGCACCACCGGCAAGGGCGCACCGGCGAGCGAGCCCACCGATTTACTGTACGTCGAGCGACTCGTCGAGCGCCTGCCCGCAATCGCAGAAATCAAGGCAGAGCAAAGCTGGGAGTGCCGGCAAGATCGGTTGGTCGGCGCCGAAAAACACAGCGTGCTCACCCTGATTGAGGCCGTGCTCGTCTAGTGTCGGCACGTCGGTTCGGGACTCTTTAGCCGAGGGCGTAGCAGCTGCGCGCGTTGTCTTCGAACAGACACTGCGCGGCCCGAGCGCTGAGCCCCAGGCCTCGTACCTGCTTGCCGCGAACCAGCAGCAGGCCCTCCTGGCGGTAGTAGGTCTGCTCTTGCTCGAGCACGAGCCGCACGTGGTCCAACGCCTGCTGGCGTTCGCCGTCGCTCATTGCCGAGAACGAGGTCTCGAACAGTAGGTCGGAGCCGTACAGCACGCGCTCGGCGTGAGCTTCGAAGAACGCCTGCACGCGGTCTTTTGGTTGCAAACACAGGTCCAGCAAGCGCTCGGCGGTATCGACCGAGAAGTTCTTGAAGCGCTGAAAACGCGTCGCCAGCTCGCCCACGTCGTATTCGAGGCTGCCCAGGTGGGCACCAACGACGCGCAGCTTGGGATGACGTTCCAATACGCGGTCACGCGCGGCGACAAGCTCCGCGTGCGACGGAAAGTCGGGACGGCCGTGCATGTGCCATTGCGGGTGCTGGCTGTAGTATTCGAAGTGGGGGCTGAGCGGGTCGAGCGGAAGCCAGCAAGCGCGCGGTTCGCCCGTGTGAAGGATGAGTGCGCGGTCTTCACGGGCGATGAAGTCGAAGATGGGGGCTAGCAGTGGGCTGTCGACCATCACGAAGCGTCCGTCCGCGTCCCGCACCTCGAGCCCAATGTTCTTCCACACCTTGCAGGCGACGGCGCCGTGAGAAAAGTCGCGCGACAGGCTCGCCAGCGTTCGCTCGGTGAAGCTTCCAGGCTTTGCGAGATC
>JAYUYU010000241.1:0-15785 GCA_043752365.1 Myxococcales bacterium
CGGTCCGCTGTGGGCGAAAGCTACGCTCACTGCTGGATTCGCGCAAGCCCATGCCACGGTTGCCCCGAGGTTGCCAGAGCGTGCCGCGTCGCTAGCGCGCGGGAGCCATCGGCCAGGCTCCGCTCTTGACCGCCAACTTCGAGGCGATGGTCAGTGCGGGCGCGACCAGGAATACGCCGGTGAACGTGCCCAATCCCAGGTCGCCGAAGCACTGCACGTAGTAGATCAAGATCGTACCGAAGCAAACCAACGCTGCCGCCTTCTCGTACGGCGCCTTGCAGTGGTGGTACGCGCGGATGCCGAAGTAGACGCCGGCAACCCAGAGCAGGGTCAAGCCGGTGAAGCCGAGGTAGCCGCCATAGCACCAGATACCCAAAATGCTGTTGTGCGGGATGAAGCGCTCCAGCGGGTAGTCGACTTGCGGCAACGGCCACGCTTCCCAAAAGCCGTGCCCGTAGCCAATGCCGACAATCGGCTTCGTGCGCACGGTAAAAACGAGGTTGAAGTTTTCGAGATCGCGCCAGCGTGTAGATTCGTCTGCGCTCGAATCGACCGCCGAGCGGATGATCTGAACCGGCTTGAATGCTCCGCTTTTTTGGCTCCAACCGACGGCAACGTACCCCGCGACGAGCGGCGCAAGCAGCAGCGCTGCGCGCTGCAGCTTGCGCTTGAAGGCGTTTGGCTCCGTGATCATGTAGAGAGCCGTAAAGACGAGGATGATCTGCACCCAAACCATTCGCCTGTCGTTCGCGACCATGCCGGCCAACAAGATCGGTAGCGTCAACAACGCTAGACGAATCGCCTTGGGACCGGTGCGCTGAATGACGAGTGCGACCAAGATCACCACGGCCGCGCCGAAGAGCATCGAATCGTGGTGCGTCGTGGCGTAGGGTAGGTCCGATTCGCCAGTAATTTCGTCGAATTTGGCGGGGACGATGGCGCGGACGTACACCGCCTGTATCGCCCGCCAGAGCCCGGCGGCCAGGGTAACCTTCCCGATGGCCATGTAGTCGTCAGGCCCCGTGAACGCGGCTTGGCACAGCAGGAACACCGCGGGCAAATACATGACGCGATCTATTTGCCAAAGCGCCATCGAAGGATCGCCGCCCGAGTTCAGCCTGCCCACCAGCCACGTGAACGCGATCGTCGCGTAGCAGAGCTGGGCGAGCTTGATCATCGGCCGCGGCGTTCCAAGGCCTTGCGTACGACCTCGGACGTTGAAGAACCAAGACACGCCAGCAAACAGCAACATCAAATCGAGGCCGCCGAAGAACCAAAATCCTCCAATTACGTTCTTGAAGTGCTGAAGAAACAAAGCGCCGATCGGCGCGAGCGGGGACTTCCAACGGCCCGCGCCCGGCCCCTCTGACGGGTTTTCCAAGACCAGCGCGAAGAACATCAGGACCAGCATCGTCTGGCGCAGCGGCGCGCGGAGGATGGCGAAGCCGGCGAGCAAGATGCAGATCGGGGCGATGACCCAACCCAGGGCGGCGCTGTCGATTAGCGCGGCCAACGTCGCCAAGACGAGCAGCAGCACGAAGGCCGCCTTGGCATCAGCTCCGGTCTTCTGGCCAGCCATCAAGGCTCGAGCTTGAACCAGACCATGGTGATCAAGACCAGGTAGATGAAGTTGAAGATCGCGGTTTGGATTAGCGTCTTGCGCAGGCCCGCCCGCGCGTTCTTCATCCGTGCAGCTCGCGCCGGCAGAGCGATGGCGGCGATGATGACGGACAAAAGAATGAGTTTCTTCAACTTGACCCGTTGGCTCGGCTAGCACGAACGGTAGCCCTCGTCAGCCTCAAGGTGGCCCATCAGCCACGGCGGGATGATTTTCGCAACGTGATCGGGGGCAGCCCATCAGGCCGTGGCGAGCACAGTGTCGCCCATCAACGTTTGTCGTTGGCAGGAGGTTCCCGCGGCGCGGAAGCGTGGAGCGCCGCCCAGGTATCACACCGTCTGCGACGAGCTTGTCGGCGTCAGGTCGAGCTCATCGCACAGAAGCTCCGCCGCCCTAGTTGGTCGGCCAGTTGCTCCAAGGCCGGTCGGGAGAAGTCCCGTTCAGTTGCAGGAGAAACACGATGATGCTCGAGATTTGGTCTTCGGTGAGCTTCGTCGCTCCATGGTCTGCAATCAACGCCTGGAGCGTGGGGTAGTACCCGTTGTGGCCGTACGGCGCCGTTTTGGCAATGTCGCGCAAGCTTGCGGTGCGGAACGCGCCCTCGGCGCTGTGGGTTTCTTCAGGCAGTGGTGCGATGTCCGCGTCGCCGTCCGCGTAAGGCCCCCGCGCGTGGAAGATGCTGTCCTTCAGGAGCTGCAGTCCCAGGGCACGCCCTCTGTCCTGCTCGGCGCCGTCGAGCGCGGGCACTTTCATGTCGTAGTAGCGGCCGTCGGTCAAGGTGGGACCGTTGTGACAATCGATACAGCGTGCGCGCACGAAGTCCGCCAAGCCCGCGCGAGCTGGGGCGTCGAGCGCCGCCTCGTCACCGAGCAGGTAGCGATCCAGCGCCGAACGCCCCGTTGCGACTTTGCGCATGTACGCTTCGAGCGACTTGCCTATGTTGGAAAAGACGCGGTTGATCGTGTCCTGATCCGGCGCGGTCATGGCGTCGAACTCGGCGTCACCGGGCATACCTACCAACGGAAAGCGTGCCACGTTCGACAGGTCGGGAGGCGGCCCGAAGGCGGCGCTATAGAGGCGGTTGTAAATCGGGTTGTTGACCATGACGTGCGAGACGGCAAGCCGACTGCTCGCCATCTCCTCGGGATTTTCGAGCGGAAGCAGAGGCTGCGACCAAAGTGAATCGGCCCTTCCGTCCCAGAACTGGTCGGGATACCACGCTGCGGTGAAAATGCTGGGGCTGTTCCGGAGCAGGGGCTTGCCGTCCGTACCGAACGAGACCTGCAGCGCGTCCCCAAACGATTTTTCGGGGATGTGACAGGTCGCACATCGCATGTCCTTAACAGTCGAGAAACGCGTATCGTAGAAGACCTGAAAGCCCAGCTGAGCGGCCGGCAAGGAGTCAGCGACCGCGTTGCCGCGCGCCAGCGGCAGGGTGTCGGGAAGCAGTAGCTTAGATACTGCTAGACAGTCTTTGCCATCCGCTATGCCCAAGTCGTCGCGGCACAGCTTGGTCACCGATGGGTCGCCGGCGGGGGCGGACGAACTTCCGGCCCCGCCGCACGACACGAGCGTCAAACCCAACCCGAGGATGACCGAATACTTGTACATAGTGCCTGACTGTTGGCTCGCGCCCTTCACCTGGCCGGCGTTGTGAAACAGGGAGCCGCGTTGAACGAGGCAGGCAGAGCGACGCCCTCTCGAATCCCGAGGTTGTCGATGCTGCGAATGTCCGTGAATGGCGTGTTGTGCAGGTAGTAGTTCTGGCCGGTACGAATCCATTGCGGCTCGATCAGCTCGCTGCGCTCGCCGGACGAGTGGTAAAACACTTGACCAACGCCCACGGCGGCTTCGGCCATCGACAACTTGTGCGCGGCAATGTTGTCGCAGGCCTTCTGTTGGCCGTTGGCGTACATCACTACGCGCGTGCGATTAATGTAGAAATCCAAGTGGGTGCGCTGCGTGATGTACATGGAGTCGTCGAGCATCACGCCGTTAATTTTGTGCTGGTCATCCCATGTGCGCTTCCATGATCCGCCCATCGCCTGGGTGTCTCCAGAGTTGAGAGCAGGATCGAGTAGAATGACGCCGTCCTGATCTTTCAGCGGATCTTGACCGGCCGGGGTGGGCCTGTTTACGAGGATACGCACGTCAGTTTCCGGTCGGCCCTCGCCGCCGAGCTGCTCGTTGTTCTTGTCGCCCCCAGGGAGGACATCGAAGTCGCCGCTGCGCGGCACGAACTGCAGGCAGTTCCAACCCGCCATACTGATATTGATGGCCGTGGTTGGGTCCATGAAGAACGGCGTCGCGACGATTCCGGCATTGTTGGGCAGCGCGGTGCCGGAGTAGGTCTTGCCTACCTCCGCTGCGCCGCACATGTGCAGGTACCAGTAGCGCCGCTGTGTCGCGTCCGTCTGAATCTCGAAGGTGATGTGTAGGTACGAAGCATCGTTGGCTGGCAGGCTGACCGGGCGCTTGGGGTAGATGATGTTCGAGCCCATGACGTCTTGCCCGATGTCGGCCATCGTCATGTGCAATGAGCCATGGTCGATCCAGACCTGTGCTGCGTCGCCGTTGTTCTCGCCGTTGAACGAGTACCAATTCCAGTCGGAATTTTCGTAGCGCTTGACGCTGCCGATGGGCCCGAAGCCCTCGGGGAGAATGACCCCCTCCACACCGTCGCGGGCCTCGACGAAAGTAAACTGATCAGCGGTATCCTCGAAATCCTCGAAGATGTCCGTGGCTTTGTAGCCTTCGGGCCGCTTGTCGGTGCCGGTCGGGCTCACCGAGATGATGACCCGATTGAGTACTTTCGGGGACACCGGAGGAGCTGGCTGGGCGAGGTTGTAGAAAGGGCCCTTCATCGGATCTGGATCACGCGGCGCGTGTCCGTGACCATTCACGATGAAGGTGCCGTACTCCGCACGCATCTCGGCCTCGGTCCGGATGGGGAACGAGCGTCGCGATGCCGGGAATTCCCCCAACTTGCCTTTGTAGGTCGCCTGAATCGGTTTGTCGGCGCCGTAGATCTCAACCTCTTGGTGCACGTTGCCGATGGAGCCCTGGAACGGGCACAGCGTGTCGATGGCTTCCACTGCCAGAACGGTCTTACCCTTGGGCAGCCCGTTCACTTCGATCATCTGCAGGACGGTTGGTGCTGTATCGACCGAGCGAATGTCCTCGGAGCAAGCGGAGATGTGGAAAAAACCGGGCCCGTACTCGTTG
Organism: Myxococcales bacterium; assembly: GCA_043752365.1. Classification (GTDB taxonomy): domain Bacteria; phylum Myxococcota_A; class Polyangia; order Polyangiales; family Polyangiaceae; genus PMG-095. The sequence goes on from JAYUYU010000241.1 coordinate 4,844, forward strand.
AGGGCTTGGCTGTTGTCGCACTCGTTGCGCTGCCGAAGCCCGGCGCAGGTGACAGTTCCGCCGACGACGCCCTGCAGGGCACCCTTGACCTCGGTGGTGACACCGTCGGTCAGGGCGTAGACGCGGTAGTCCTTCGCGCCCGCCACGTACGGCACGTAGAGCACGACGCTGCTGCGGTTGGGCCGGACCAGGACCGGCGCGTCGAAGGCGGGAGCGCTCGTGAGGTCGAAACCAGCGGGAGCGTCGACGACCGTCGCTGGAGTGGCGTCTCCGGGGACAGTGGGCCGGTCAGGATTTACGGCGGGTGCGCTTGCGCCGGTGCCTGCGCCTGCGCCCCCGCTGCCCATACCAGCAGAGCCAGCGCCCGGTGACGACTTTCCCGGAGGCGAGCTGCCGCCGCAGGCGGTGAGCGCCAGTATGCTCCCCATGAAGCTGGCTGTCGCAGCCTGACGCATCGTGTGTACCCGAATGCGCCCCCAAGTCGTCCCGTTAGTCCGAGCCATGCCACAACACTACCCCGTGGCCGGTCACCCATGCAAGGCAACCACCGCCGCGAGCAGCGAGCGTCACGACCGAGCGACGCGCTGGGGTTGTCGAAGTTTGCGTCGCGCGATGCGTGCCCGGATGAATCGTCGCCTAGGCGGGTGTGCAGCCCTAGTCGAATAGCTGCGGGCTTTGGCCGCCTTGCAAAAGTCGGAAACATTGCGATCCCCTTGGGAAATTGCCAGCACGGGGCTAGGTTCCCGCTGCGGCGCGCCGCCCGTCCGCTCGGCTGCGAAGCCCAAGCTTTTCCGTCAGCTCATCGAACTACTATGCAGATTCTTTTCGTTAGTCCGTTTCTCCCAGGGCCCCCCGTCTTCGGTGGTCAGCGTCGCATTCACGGGCTGATGACCGCGCTCGCGAAATCGCACGAAATCTCACTGATTGCGCTGGTCGATCCCGGGAAGGACAACAGCGCCGGGCTCAACGACGCGCGTGGCTATTGCCAAAATATCCTCACCGTACCGGATGCCCTGCATCGCGTCTCGGGACGGAGGAAGCGGCTCCTGCAACTGCGCTCGCTGGTGTCGCGGCAGAGCTGGGAGCAGAAGTTACATTGCCGCCCGGCGTTTCAGCGCGCGCTCGATGCCCACCTCGAGAAGCATCACTACGACGTGATCAATTGTGAGTTCGTCTTCATGGGTGGCTATCGCTTTGGCGCGAAGACGCGCGGCAACACGCGCGTCGCTCTCGACGAGCACAACGTCGAATACGATATTCTGGCCCGCACCGCGGACGCCTCGCGATTCGACCGGAAGCTTTACAATTCCGTCAATCTTCGCAAGCTGAAGCAGGAAGAGTTGGCGGCCTGGGCACGCTTTGACGGCGTCACCTTCACGTCTGATCGAGATCGTGAAATTGCCCAGCGAGAAACGCCGTCGGCGGTAACCGAGGTAATCCCCAACGGGGTGGACGTCCTCACTTTCCGGCCACACCCCGAGGACCGCACCGATCCAAACGTGATCCTATTCTTCGGAGCCATCAATTATTTTCCGAACAGCGACGCTGTCACGTTCTTCCTTCAAGACGTGTTTCCGTTGCTGTCCGCCAAGCACCCCAACCTGAAGGTTCGCATCGTGGGTCCCGGCGCGCCGCAGGAAATCCGCGCCATGGGCAGCGATCGCGTCGAAGTCGTGGGCTTCGTCGATGACCTACGGGCCGAGATCGCGCGTGCAGCCGTGGTCGTCGCGCCGCTCCGCATCGGCGGCGGCACGAGGCTGAAGATCCTAGAAGCCATGGGCGTCGCCAAGCCAATCGTCGCGACACGCATCGGCGCCGAAGGCATCGACGTCCAGCACGAGCGCGACATCTTGCTGGCTGATTCGCCGGAAGACCTGGCTCGACAAATCGAGCGCGTCATCCAGGACGCCGAGCTTGCAGCTCGCGTTGGTGCCGCGGCACGCCAGACGGCCGAGCGTCAGTACAGCTGGTTCGCTGCAGCCCAAAAGTTGGCGGACTTTTATGGGACTCTGTCGGCGCGTGCTCCCCGCCAAGGGCGCTGAGCAGGAACGCCCGAAATCGAGGTAGGCTGCCGCCGTGACCGAGCCACAAATGGAATCGCCGCGCGAGGGCTACAAGCACATGCCGCAGCTCGACAGCTTGCGTGCATTCGCGGTGTTTGTCGTCATGATCGAGCACTTCGTCAAGACGGAGGATTGGGTTCGCCAAGCGATCCCTTGGGGGGCCTTGGGTGTCCGCCTGTTCTTCGTGCTGAGTGGCTTCTTGATCACGGGGATTTTGGTGCGAGCGCGCAGCGAAGCCGAGCAAAGCGGTCGCCCCGTCCGCGAGCTGCTGAGGCCATTCTTTGCGAGGCGGTTCATTCGCTTGATGCCGGTCTACTTCGCGTACCTGACCGCCATCGCCGTGATGCTGCCTTTCAGTCGCCAGTATTTGTGGGCGTTCGCGCTGTACCTGCAGAATTTTCTGTTCGCGATCAAGCCGCAGCTTTTCGAGGTCTTGCTTGCGCACTTTTGGTCGCTGGCGGTGGAAGAGCAGTTCTATTTGACCTGGCCGTTCATCGTGTTGTTCGCCCCGCGCCGCCTGCTGCCTGCCATTTTGGCGGGCTTCGTTCTGCTCGGTCCGGTCCTGCGTGGCATCGGCTTGCTCGTGGGATTGAGTGGTCACCAGGTCGAAATGATGATGCCCGCGCATTTCGACACGCTCGGCTTGGGAGGCTTGATCGCCGTGCTGCGCGCCTCGGGCCCCAGCCAACAGCTGTTGGGAAGGCGACTCGTGCAGACGGGGCTCGCGCTTGGCCCGCCCTTGGTTCTGGTTGCCATGTTGGGCGGACACTTCGGCCATCAGGCAGTTGCCGTGCTGCTCAGTGAGTTCGGCATGGGGTTGACCTTTGCCTGGCTGGTCGCGGGCGCCGCCGATGGCTTCGGAGGCGTCGGCGCCAAGGTGCTGGGTTCACCGGTCTTGCGCTACCTGGGCAAGATTAGCTATGGCATCTACGTTTACCATTTCAACGTGCCGGGCTTGATTCGCGACAAGATTGCGCCCCGTTTGCATTTGACTCTGCCCGACTCCGATTGGCTGCGTTTGCCGATCTTCGCGGCAGTGACGGTGTTGATAGCGGCGCTGTCTTGGCGGCTCATGGAGCAGCCAATCAACGGTTTGAAACGGCGCTTCGAGTATCAAAAGAACGCTGGACCGACGTCTTGACCTCAGCCTCGGCTCGACTTCACGCTGGCGGCTTGGTCAGTGACGGAAGCGCTTCAACAGGTACTCCGACGTCAACTTGGCCGTCCAAATCAGGTCGAAGACGCCGTCAGGTATCTTGCTCTTGATTCTGAAGAAGGCGCTGTAATCCTGCGTGCTCGGTTCGGCCTCCGAGTTGGCGTGCTGGAAGATGTTGCTCTCGTCGCACTGCAGCGCTTTGCCGCGGTTCTGAAGGAAGGACATGACCATGTACTTCTCGCCCTTGATGGCCCGCACGCCTTCTGCGTAGCGGCCGAACCGTTGAAAGAAGTTGCTGCGGCGCAGGTGCGGCGTATCGCTGTAGTAAAAGAACTTCTCGGTGCCGGGCCGTAGCAGGCTGAAGAACATTTCGGAGAATCCGAGCTTGTACGGCTTCCGGTTGGGATACGGCTTGTGGGCATAGAACCGCACCATGTCGAGGTCGCTCCGTTCCTCCATCAGCTGAAACGCGTCCGCGAACCTCTGCGGAAACACGGCTTGTGGAATGAAGTCTTCCTGTACGTACAGAGTGTAGGGTGTCGTGATCGCGTCCTGACCCTTATTCAGGTTGTTACCCAGGCCGCGATTCGTCGGCGTCGTGACCAACCGGAAAGGATATTGCTCGCGCAGCTCTTCGAGGCGCTTTCCGTGCTCCGGCAGGCTGCCGTCATCGGAGACGACGATGTCTTCGAAGGAGAAGCCGAGCTTCGCGAAGCTCTCCAGCAGGCGGGCTAGGGACTCACTCCGATTGAAGTGTGTGACGAGTAGGGTAACGCCTCGAGCGTGGTTCACGGGGCTGAGGTAGCACACCTTGCCTTCGCCGTGGCGCTCGCTGCCTTGCACCCCACGTCCGCCTCAAAGCGCGCGGATCACTCTTGCCGGCATCCCTCCGGCCAGCGAGCGGGGCGGGATGTCGCGCACGACGATGCTGCCGGCCGCGACCACGCTGCCAGCGCCGATCGTGACGCCGCGAAGCACGACGACGCGCACGCCCAGCCACACGTTCTCCTCGAGGACGATCGGCGCGGAGGGTGGGACCTCGTTGCGACGCTCGGGGTCGAGGCTATGGTAGTCGTTGTCCATAATCGTGACGTGGCTGCCGATGTTGCAGTTCGCGCCGATGCGGATGGATAGCGTCGCCGCTATGGAACAGCCGTAGTTGATGAATGCGCTGTCGCCGATTTCCAAGCAGCCGTTCGGGCCGACGCCGAGCTCGGTGGTCGCCACGTCGGAGGCGATGCGCACGCGGTCGCCGATCAGCAGGCGCCCTTTGACACGTAGTACGGGCCTACCCCAGACCCTGACCTTGGAGCCGAGGCTAGTTGCGCCGCGCAGGTACCAACGAGCGCGAACGACGGCCGAGCCCGAATCGAGGATGTCGCTGTAGGAAGGTAGGGGCATGTTTTCGTGTCAGGTGCTACCTGCGTAGGCGAATTTCGACTTCAGCTTCAGCATGGGTCGCTCGAAAAATTCGAAGCTGAGCACGGAAATCAGCACAGAGGCCGCCAGGCCCACGACGACCTCCAGCAGCATCGCCAGCCCGTGGGAGCCGAACATTCGGGTAAACGTTGCTGTTAGTCCTCCGCGAGAGTGCATCCAGTACGCAATCAAGCCGTGGAAAACGTACAGGCCGTAACTGTACTTGCCCAAGGTCCGGAGCCACTGGGCGCGGAGCAGGCGCTTTAGCAGCGCCGGCCCGTGCTCTTCGCAGACCGCGAAAATCAGGAATCCGAAGAACAGAGCCATGGCCAGGCTTCGCAGGGGCAAAACGAATGCGTCGGCGGTGCCCAATACGGCGTGCCACGCCGAGCAGGCGAAAGTCAGCGCGCCGCTCAGCCACATCAAGGTCGATGCCCTATGGCCGATGGTTGCGCCCATTGGCGAGCGCGTCGCCAATGCCAGGTAGGCGCCCGCGCACAGGGTGTCGAGCCGACACGGGGTCAGAACGAAGATGCTCGTCTCGTTCACGCCGGACGCGCTCAGCGCGATGCGCAGGCAAGTCGCGCCGAGCCCGAGGATGACGCACAAGCGCATGGCCGCGCCCCGCGAGAGGTAGGCAACCACGAAGGGCCACACCAAGTAGAAATGCTCCTCGACCGCTAGTGACCAAAAGTGGCTCAAGTAGGGCAACGCGAAGGAACCCTCTTTGGCTATATAGACGTTGGTCAAGTAGGGCCAGACCCAAGCTTGGGCCTCCCGTGCGCCCAGCAACGCTGGATCGACGCGGACCAGTAGCGACGTGGGCAGCAGCACGAAGAGCAGCAGCAATATCGCGTAGTACAGCGGGAAAATGCGCAGGGTGCGCCGGGCGTAAAAGTTCGTGAAATAGCCCTTGCTACCCTTCGCATCGAACAAGATCCCCGTGATCAGAAATCCAGAAAGCACGAAGAAAAGGTCCACGCCCCACACGCCATAAGTAGCGACCTTGGCCACGCCACGCTCGATGGTGGTTTGCGGCTGGATGCCGCCAATGAAGTGCATGAGCATGACGCCGGCCACTGCCACGCCGCGCAGGCCGTCTAGCTCAGGAATATGTCGGGCCGCGCTCATGCGGTCGGGGCTTGCTGAAGCGTCTGGGCTGGCACGGCGGGAGACTATCGCACTCCGGTCCCGAAAGGCAGGGGCTGAAGCAAGCGCGATCTGCCGAGCAAAGCTCACGCTGGCGCAGCACGCTCGCTCGTTGCTACTCCACGAATTTCGACACCAGCGCGACGTACGCCGCCTGGTAGTAGATGGCAGGCTCGGTAAGCTCCCACGAGCGGTCGTGCTCCGCCGTGGGTTCCCAGGCGGTGTTGAAATCCAAGTAGGCCTTCTGTGCTGGCTGCTTGCGCACGCTAGAGCTGGCGCAGCGCGCTTGCGCTGGGGTCTGCCCCTGACAATACTGCGGATTCACGCCACCAGGGACGTAGCCCGGCGCTGGCCCGAAGCGCGACTTCTGCGCGTCGTCGTAGTCGGGATCTCCATCCGGGAACCAGACGTGGAAGATCTGATTGACAGATTTTTCGGCTCCGTAAGCGTACATGTTCGTCAGGTAGACTAGGCCCAGCGCGTTTACCCCGTGGAACGACTGAAGCAAACCTTCGGCGCGCTCGCTGGCGCTCGCCACGTGAAGCGGCTCGACCAAGCCGCGCCTGCCGAGCTCCACGAGTTCGTAGTTGGTGTTGCCGACGTTGGCTCTCACCATACTGTGGCCCCAGTGGTACGTGCCCGCAGGCATGTAGCTTCGATACAGGTCGAGCTCGGGCTTGATGCCGTACAGGTCGACGCTGCGCGCTTGAGCCAGCTTACGCTCCAAGATGGCGGCCTTGATGCTAGCGTCGGCGTTCGGCAGCGCTGCGTAGAACAGCAAGCTTTGACCTTGCTCGGGGTCGTAGCTGGACCACCCTTCTTCCTGCATGGGGCGTGTCGCGCGAAAGCTCTTGGCGATCGTCTCGGCGTAGGTTGCCTCGCCGGTTAGCGCGAACAGGTAGACGGCCGCGACCACGCTGGCCTGCTCCTGCGCCGCTAGCTCTCGGTCCGAGTCGCCGGCCTTGATCGTGAGGTCGTCGCAGTCAGTCTTGCGTGGGTGGCCTTGGAAGTACGAAAATGCCCGTCCTGCGCGCCGCTTCAAGTCGTCGGCATAGGCCTTGAACGCGGGCACGTCGCGTAGCACCACGGCCGCGTGTGCAAAAACGCTGGCCGCGACGATGGTCGCGGACGAGCAGGGCTGTGGGTAGTAGTAGCGTGCGAAAGTGGACTTGGCTGGGAGGGGATCGCCAAAGGCGACGTTGCCGACCTTGGGTAAGACGCCGCCATTCAGGTCTGCGGCCTGCATCTTCTGCAGCCAGTCCAGCTCGACTTTGATCTCGTCGAGCAGATCCGAAATGCCGTTGCCCGATTCCGGGATGACGAAGTCATCGCCGAAGACTTGCGGGCGCTCTGCGTACGCCGACAGCAGTTGATGGAGTGGCGAGTGCGTGAACGTGACGTACTTGTTGACGTCCCCGGCGTCCCACCAGCCGCCAGATAGATCGCGCGCGGTCGCCGCGTTGCCGCGGTCTTTCACGCTGCGAGCCGCTTTGTCTTGGCCAGGGCCCACGTAGTCGGCCGCGGCGAGCCAGCACTTGTCGCCAGCACACGCGAAGGGCTTCAGTTTAGCCACGTTCGCGCGCTGGAAGTAGAACATCTTGACGGCTGCGCGCAGGACGTCGCGATAGACCGAGGGCCGCACCTCGAAGCGATGCGAGCGAAAACCGCGCTCGCGATCGACGATGCAGTAGCTACCGTCCCGGCGGAGTTCACTGAAGTCGAACCACCAACCGCGGTCACCCGAATTTTTCTGAGTGGCGCCGTGGTTCCACGCTTGGGGCGCCCCGCTGAACAGCAGCTTGCCGTCGGTCCACGAGCGAACCTCGTACACGCCTCCCGGCGAAAGCTCTTGCGCCGCGTTCCAGCCTTCGATCGGATCGACCAAGACGGCGACCTTACGGGCGGCGGTTCGGTAGCCGAATTGATCGACGCGCAGCAACTCGTTCACGGGCGTTGACTCACAGCTCTTGAACTCGCCCGCTGGCCTCGTGGCCTGACTCGACGCCGATGAGCGAGTCGTCGAGGAGGCTTCTCGCCATGACGGGGGCGGGGGCTCTCGCGGACAACCTGACAGTGCCAGCGCCGCGACGGCTACGAATGCCAAACGCAATGATTTCACGGGTTGGGTGCGGGGGCTCATGACAATCCCGTTCTCGTTCGGGGTTCTTTCTGGAGTGTTTCGCTTAGCGGAGCGATGCCGGCTGTTGCGAGACCGAAGATACAGGCCCCTACCTCATAGCGAACATTTCGCAAGGCTCCCACCTTCCCTCTTTACGCTACCACCAGAACGCGGTAGCCGCCAAACGGTGGTTCAATTCGCGCGGCCACCTCGGATCATTCCGGAGTTCCTTTGTCGATGATCGAATGGGCACTGCAACGGTGCCCGCCGTTCATCGGTGCGCGTACCATCCCGATGGCCCTGCGCTTGGCGGGCGCCAAGGTAGCCCGCTCGGTGCTCTTCTGGGGCATGCCGAGATTGATCGGGACGGGCGAGTTCGCTTCCCGCTTGGAGATCGGCGCGCTGTGCGGGCTGAATTTTGGTTGCTACTTCGAACTCGACGCCGCCATCACGCTGGCCGACCATGTAGCAGTCGGGCATGAAGTGATGTTCCTGACCCGCACACGTGACGCCCGGGACGCGCAGCATCGAGGCCGCGTTTCTGGCGCAAAACCCATCGTGATCGAGTCAGGCTGCTGGCTCGGGTCCCGCAGCGTGATTCTACCGGGTGTCACGGTGGGCGCAGGCTCGGTGGTGGGCGCCAACGTAGTGGTGCGAGAAGACTTGCCACCCAACACGCTGTTGGCCGGCAAGCGGAGGATATCGATCGCCAAGTGGCGAAGGTGACAAGCGGCGTAAGAAAGGTCGGACTTGAAGCAATGATTGCACGCGAAGACGTATACAGTATCGTGCTCGAGAGCTTGCAGGAGGTCTTCGTGCAAGGAGACCTTGCGCCGCCCGAGGCGGTTACCGAGGATACCGTGCTCGTGGGGGCAGAGGCAGTGTTGGATTCGCTGGGCGTCGTCCAGCTGATCGTAGAAGTCGAGCAACGCCTGGAGGCGACCCACGGCATCTCGGTCACGCTGGCGAACGACAAGGCCATGTCGGCGCGCAACAGCCCCTTCCGCACCGTCGGCGTGTTGGCAGATCACGTAATCGCGACCGCGCAGGAGGGGGCCTCGTGACCGCGAGCGACAAGCCGGTGATGCTGGTGACAGGTGCCCGCAAAGGCATCGGTCGCTTCCTGGTCGAGCACTACCTGGGCCGTGGCTACCTGGTCGAGGGCTGCAGCCGCGGCGCCGCGGACTTGGCTGATGCAAACTACCGCCACCACGAAGTAGACGTAGCGGACGAGAAGGGCGTTCGCCGAATGGTAGCGGACATCACCAAGCGGCACGGTCGCATCGACGCCGTGCTCAACAACGCCGCGATCGCCAGCATGAACCACGTTCTGCTCACGCCTGCCAAGTCGGCGAACCGCATGCTCGAGGTCAACGTGACCGGTACCATGTTGGTGTGCCGTGACGCTGCCAAGGTGATGATGCGACGGCGCTACGGTCGGATCGTGAATTTCACGACGATTGTCGCCCCGATAGCGCTAGCCGGCGAAGCCGTGTACGCCGCGTCGAAGAGCGCTGTCGTGACCTTCACGCGCATCTTGGCGTTCGAGCTCGGGCAATGGGGCATTACCTGCAATTCGTTCGGGGCCACTCCGATCATGACCGACATGATCAAGGGCGTGCCGCAGGACAAGATTGACGCAGTGGTCAACGGCCTTGCGATCAGGCGCTTGGGCTCACCCCAAGATTGCGCGAATGTTTGCGACTTCTTCGTGAGCCCGGCGAGCGACAATATCACCGGGCAAGTCATCTACCTGGGTGGCGTCACCTGAGCGATGGATCATGAGCGGCGACTGGTTTTTGGAGCGGATGGCCAGCTTTGGAGAGGAGCTGGCTCTCGTCGACGGTGAACGAGAAACGAGCTATGCGACCCTGCTCGAGGGGGTGGCTCGCTGGACGACGCGTTTGGGCGAGCTGGGCGCCGTGCCCGGCTCGGTGATTGCGATCGATGGCTCATTTTCACCCGAGGTTTGTGGCGCTTTCCTAGCGGCGGAGCGGCTAGGCGCTGTCGTCGTGCCATTGACTCCGCTGATGCGCTCGCACCGGGAAAAGTTCCTGGAGATCGCTGAAGTCTCATTGCTGATCGAGGTGGACGCCGCGGACGCCTGGACGACGACGACACTGCCAAACCGCGTGACGAACCCGCTCACGCTGCGCCTGGTAGAGCGTCAGCACCCAGGTCTAGTGATCTTTTCGTCCGGCTCCACTGGGGCGCCCAAGGCCATTCTCCACGACCTTCACTCTATCCGCGAGAAGTTCCGCAAGGTTAGGCAGAAGAAGACCACGCTCACCTTCTTGCTCTTCGATCACATTGGCGGCATCGACACGATGCTCAATACGTTCGGGAGCGGAGGCTGCGTAGTGACGGTGAAGGAGAGAACGCCGGACCTGGTGGCGCGGGCGATCGCGAAGCATCGCGTACACACCCTGCCCACTTCGCCCACGTTTCTGAACCTGCTTTTGATCAGCGGTGTTTGGCAGCAGCACGATCTGTCTTCGCTGAAGGTCATCGCCTACGGCACCGAACCGATGCCCGAGAGCACGCTGCAGCGCCTGAACGAGGCGTTTCCGGACGTGTCGTTGGTTCAGACTTACGGCATGTCCGAGCTTGGCGTGCTTCGCTCACGCTCACGTGACTCGGCCTCGCTGTGGCTAAAGTTCACGGGCGACGGCTTTCAGGTCAAAGTCGTCGACGACACGCTTTGGGTCAAAGCGGAAAGCGCCATGCTGGGCTACCTCAACGCGCCCGACCTGTTCGACGCCGACGGCTGGCTGAATACCCAGGACAAGGTGGAGGTCGACGGCCAGTACCTGCGCATTTTGGGGCGCGCTTCCGATCTGATCAACGTGGGGGGCCAGAAAGTCTACCCCGCCGAGGTCGAAAACCTACTGCTGCAGCTCGACAACGTGCAGGACGTTTCGGTGTCCGGCAAGAAGCACCCCATGATGGGTCAGGTGGTGGCCGCCCGCTTCAATCTCAAGCAGCCCGAACCGCTGGACCTGTTCAAACGCCGAATGAACGCCTTCGGCCGCGCCC
>JAYUYU010000242.1:0-2549 GCA_043752365.1 Myxococcales bacterium
GTGCTGCGCCTCGCCGTCGAGCGAGCACGCAAGCTCTATCGCCTGGCGCGCATGAAGCGAGAGGCGTTGAAGCTGCTGGGCACCAACGCCATTTCGGCCGATCGCGCGGGGCTGGAGTCCAGCTTCTACTCGGCGCTCGATTCGATGTGGATGGCGTTTCAACCCATTTTGCGCGCGACCGATCGCAGCGTTTACGGCTACGAAGCGCTGCTGCGCACCGAAGAGCCCACGCTGATCCGCCCCGACTTGGTGGTGGACGCTGCCGAGCGGCTCAGCGCTTTGCCCCGCTTGGGTCGCAGGGTGCGTGAGCTGGCAGCGGCGGCCATGCAGAGCGCGCCCCCCGAGACCGACCTGTTCATCAATCTGCACCCGCTCGACTTGGCTGACGAACAGCTGTTCGACGCGCTGGCGCCACTCTCGCAAATCGCCAAGCGCGTCATCTTGGAGGTGACGGAACGCGCCGCGATCGAACAGGTTGACGCCGTGGAGCGCCGCGTGAGCCAGCTGCGCGAACTGGGCTTCCGAATCGCCGTCGACGACCTTGGCGCCGGCTACGCCGGGCTCTCCAGCTTCGCCCTGCTCGAACCGGAGATCGTGAAGCTCGACGTGTCTTTGCTGCGCGACATCGACCAAAGCCCGGTCAAACAAAAGCTCGTCGCGTCGATGACGACGCTCTGCAAAGACATGGGCTTCTTGGTCGTGGCCGAAGGTATAGAAACGCCGCCGGAACGTGACTGCGTCGTCGAGCTGGGCTGCGATCTGCTCCAGGGCTTCCTGTTCGCCCGACCAGGCCGACCTTTCCCCACAGCCTCCTGGGGGTAGGCCCTGTTCCAGCGCGGCCAGCTGGCCGTCGCCACCAGCCCCGCACAGCACCCTAAGTCTCGAGATTTAACAGGGAGATCGAGAGATCGGGAGTCGTGCGAGGGGGCGAAGCGCATTTTTCGTTCGGAAGACCCGAACGAAAAATCGTTGCCTCGGAGGGCCGCCGACTGAGAGCTCCAGGCCAACCCGTCGCGGGCGGCAGCGCGCCCCCAAATTCACGCTCGCACGACTCCCGATCTCCCGATCTCCCTGTGAAAATGGCGAGCGCAGCGAGCGCGGGCCGCGAAGCGGTTGCCGGGAACGTAACCCTGGACTACTGCACTTTTTCCGAAAATTGAGTGCCGGAGAACAGAACTATGGCGAGAAAAAAGATTGGTCTGATTGGCGCGGGCAACATCGGTGGCGAGCTGGCGAACCTGGCGCTGCAAAAGCAGCTCGGCGACGTCGTGCTGTTCGACATCCCGGCCAAGGAGGGCTTCGCTAAAGGCAAGGCGCTCGACCTAGAGCAATCGTCGGCCTGTTCGGGCGCAGACGCCAAGGTCACCGGCACCTCCAACTGGGAAGACCTGGCCGGCTCCGACGTGTTGATCATCACCGCCGGCATTCCGCGTAAACCGGGCCAGTCGCGTGACGACTTGGTGGGCGTGAACCTGCCGATCATCCAGAACGTCGCCGACAACGCCAAGAAACATTGCCCGGACGCGTTCGTCATCGTCATTAGTAATCCGCTCGACGCGATGGTGTACGAGTTCAAGCGCCGCACCGGTGCGCCGCGCGAAAAGGTCGTCGGCATGGCGGGTGTGCTCGACAGCGCGCGCTTCTCGCTGTTCCTGGCGCGTGAGACCGGCGCCAGCATCAAGGACGTGCGCGCCATGGTGCTCGGCGGCCACGGCGACGACATGGTGCCGGTGCTGGGCTACTGCACCGTCAACGGCGTCCCCGTGACGCAGCTAATCGCGGCCGACAAGTTGAGCGCCATGGTCGACCGCACGCGCAAGGGCGGCGGCGAGATCGTCAATCTGATGGGCACCAGCGCATTCTACGCGCCGGCTTACAGCGCCATCGTGATGGCCGAAGCCTATCTGCTCGACCAGAAGCGGCTGTTGCCCGCGGCCGCGTACCTCGAAGGCGAGTACGGCTACAAGGACCTGTACCTTGGCGTACCGGTCGTGATTGGCGCTGGCGGCATCGAGAAAATCATTCAGGTGGAGCTGACCGACGCCGAGAAGACCATGCTCAAGACCAGCGTCGACAGCGTGCAGAAGGTCATCGACATCGTGAAAGCGAAGGCTTGAAATGAAGCTCCACGAGTACCAAGGCAAGCAAATCTTCGCCAAGTACGGCATCGCGGTGCCCCAGGGTATCGCCTGCTTCACGCTCGACGAAGCCGAGCAGGCCGCTGAGAAAATCATGGCCGAGACGGGCGCCGCGGTGGTGGTCGTCAAGGCGCAGATTCACGCGGGCGGTCGCGGTAAGGGCGGCGGCGTGAAGGTCGTCAAGGGCGGCGCCAAAGAAGCGCGCAGCGCGGCCGAGAAGATCCTCGGCATGCAGCTCATCACCCATCAAACGGGTCCCGAAGGCCAAAAGGTCAAGCGCATCTACGTCGAGCAAGGCATCGAGATCGAGCGCGAGCTGTACGTCGGCTTGGTCGTGGATCGCGAGACGCGCAAGATTGCAGTCATGGCCTCGACCGAAGGCGGCGTCGAAATCGAGAAGGTCGCCGAAGA
>JAYUYU010000243.1:0-6660 GCA_043752365.1 Myxococcales bacterium
AGCGGCGGGGTTGGCGCGTCGACGACACGCGCACCGAGCGGCGTGCGTGCGACGTCTCCCCACAGCGGCGAACCAGCGTCCAGCGTGCTATCGCCCGCATAAAGCGCCCATTCTTCGTCGCTGGGCGCAAAGTCCCCGTGGGGATCGACGAGCGGCACGTACGCGCGTAGGGCGGCCAAAATCAACATGTCGCGCAGTCCGTCGCGAGCTGTCGGAAAGAAACGCGCGCGCGCCTGCTGTACCAGCGCGACTTCATCCGGAAAACGCGCCGCGAAAGCCCCCAGGCGCAGACCCAGCTCACTCGCGAGTTCGAGCCCCGGCACCGTGACCGGATCGTCTTGGAAGATGGGCTCCGCGGCGAGCTGAAACGACTCCGACGCGCTGCGCGGCTTCTGGCCACGCGCCGACGCAAACTCGACGTCGTACGCGGCAGCCAAGCGCATTTGCCAAGCCTGCCAAACGTCGCTGACGCGCTCGGCGGCCTCGCAACCTGGCGACAGCTCGAACAAGCTCTTCAACATGCCTGGCGCGGCCATTGCCAGCTGGGCGGGCAGGGGGCTGTCGGGAGCCGCGGACCACAATCCGTGTGGATCGAGGATGCTACCCCACGACTCGCTGAGCTCGCTCGGCTCGGGCGGTAGCGGCGGAGCCGCCAGCTCGCGCCGCAAGAACGCCGCGACCCGCTGAGCGTCTTCACACGCGAGCTGTGGCAGCAGGCCAGTTGGCAGCGCGAGTCCCAGCGCGTCCGGATCGCTCGCAGGCGCACCTTCAGGCGGCACGACCCCGCTTGCCTGCGTTGCGGCGACGTGGAGCGCTTGGTCGCCGCCGCGAAGCTCTTGCCAACGCCAGCCGAGCGTGACAGCGAGACCCAGCCCGACGACGACCAGCTTGGCGCGACCGAGGCCTCGCCGACCGGCCCCGCGCACGGGCGTTTGCCGGCCCGCGGCTCGAGTATCCACGAAAAAGTGATGCCCGAGCGTAGCCTTGGGCGCAAGCGCCTACGCAGTTGCGGGCACGCGCGGAATTGGAGAACCGGACATTCCTTCGGCTATGTTAGCGCCGTGAGCTTCGATGTGCTGGTCGTGCTGGGTTGCCGCGTGCAGAGCGGGCAGCTGTCGCACGCCGCGCGGCGCCGGGTCGAGCGCGCAGCAGAGGCCTACCGCGACGAAGGAGCCACGCTGGTCATCGCCTGCGGTGGTAAAGCCTGGGGCGCCTTTAGCGAGAGCGAAGTGTTCGCGCTCGGACTGGTCGAGCGCGGCGTGCCAGCGTCGCACGTGCTGCAAGAACGCGAGTCGTTGACCACACGCGGCAACGCGCGGGGTGTCGAGCGCTTGCTACGCGGCAAGTCGACGCAGCGCTTGGGCGTCGTGACCTGCGACTGGCACATGCCCCGCGCGCTGCAGCTCTTTCGTCGCGCCGGCCTCGCGCCCATCGCGGTCCCGGCGGCAACGCCTGCACGCCCGCTGTACATGACGCTCGGACGCGCGCTGCGCGAACGCGCCAGCTTGGCGCTCGATTTGCTGCTAGGACCGCTGTTGCTCGCAGGCTTGTTGTTGCTGAGCGGCTGCCCGAAGCCGAGCGAAACGACTGAAGCGCCAACGGCAGGCGCCGCGGCCCCGTCCGCCAGCGCTGCCGCGGCGTCGAGCGCAGGCTTGCTCCAGGCCGAGCTGCGTCGAGATCCGGCTGCCGTCAGTGCCGACGATTTGCTGGCCGAAGACGCAACCAGCCGCGCGAGCGCGCTGCGGGCCTTGGCCAGAATTCAGGCGCCGCGCTCCTTTGAAACCCTCGGCAAGGCACTGGCGGACGAGACGCCCGACGTCATTGGCTGGGCCGCCTTCGGGGTCGGCAAACTGTGCCGCGGCCACGAGCCGGAGGCGGTACGGCGTTTGGCGCTGCGCGCCGCCAGCCTGGCTGCAGGCCCCATCAGCGACTCGGGCGACCAAGCGCTGGGCGCCATCGCGCTCGCGCTTGGGCGCTGCGCCAGCGACGAAGCCGAAAAGACGCTGCGCTCCTGGCTCCGGTTGCGCCCCGCGCTGGCCGAGCCTGCGGCGCTCGGCCTCGGTCAAATCGCGCGTGAGCGCAAGCATTTGGACGACGCGACGGTGGCGGCCTTGCTCGACACCGCCGCCAAAGCACCGCACGGCCCAGCGCTGTACGCCATAGAAAGCTTGCCGACCCTCGGCAGCGCCGCGCGCGAACGCCTGCTGGAGGTGGCGACAACGGCACTGGCGGAAGCGCGGCCGGCGCGCGCATTTGCGCTGCGCGCGCTCGCAAAGGCTGGCCCCGCCGCCGGCCCCGTGCTTCGCCGCATGCTCGAGGCCGACACGACCAGCGACGCGGAACGAGCCGATGCCGCCCGCTCGTTGGCCGCGTTGGGCAGCGCCGCGCAAACCGATCTCGCGGCAGCGCTGAGCAGCCGCGCACGCGCCTTGCGCGACGGCAAGGCTTGGCTGACCACCCAGCACGGCGTAGTGCTCACGCTGCTGGAAGGGCTGGAGCTGAAGAGCGCCGATCCAGGCCTGCTGCGTGAGCTGGCAGAGTTGCCGTTACAAGACGAGCCGCCGGCGGTCGTGCGGCGCAAAGTCGCCCTGCGCTGTCGCGCCGCAGCGCTGTTGGCCGGCCGCGCCAGCGAAAGCGTTGCCCTGTTGGCCTGCGATCCCGCGCCGCCCGCGGAACGACGCGAGGGCTCGCTGGCGCAGCTGAAGGTGCTGGCGCGCGGCTCGCTCGCCAAGGAACGAGGCACGCGTTTTCAAGAGCTGGCCCGCTCCGAAGACGTCGTCGTGCGCGAGGCCGCCCTCGAGCTGTTGGCAGCGCACGATGAAGCGCAGAACATCGCCGAGCTGCTGGCCAGTGCGCTCTCGGCCAAAGCCGCCGGCGTGCGCGCCACCGCCGCCAAGCTTTTGGCCCGCTACCCCGCGCGCGCGCAACTGACTAGCTCCAGCAAGACCGAAAGGGCCGCCACACCGGCCGCCGATCCGCGCGTCGTCCAAGCGTTGACCAAGCAGCTCTCCGAGGTAGGCGCGGCCAGCCACGACATCGAGCTCGCGACTTGGCTCGTGGACGCCGCCGCCGCGCTGGAGCTGCTGGGCGCCAAGCCCGCCTTCGAGCGGGCCTGTGCTTCCTCGAACCCGACGCTGCGTGAACACGCCGAGCGTGGCTTCGCGGCCCTGGGCGAACCGAAGCGCGCCTGCCCCGGGGTCGTCGGAACCGAAAGCTGGAGCACGAGCTCTGTTGCCGACTTCAGGCTCGACTTCGAGACCGACGTTGGCCCGCTCAGCCTCAGCCTTTGGGGTAACAAGAGCCCGTTCGCTGCCACCCGCTTCGTCGAGCTGGCGCGCTCGGGCTTCTTCGATGGCATGCTGATACACCGCGTCGTGCCAGGCTTTGTCGTGCAGCTGGGCGATCCCGACGGCGACGGTTTCGGCGGCCCCGACTTACCGCCGCTGCGCTGCCAGCTGAGCCCGGAACCCTTCGAGCCGGGTAGCGTTGGAGTAGCGCTGGCCGGACGCGACACCGGGCTCAGCCAGCTGTTCGTTACGCTGCGCAGCGCGCCCCACCTAACCGGTGAGTACTCGCTGATAGGCACGGCCGGTGCTGGCTGGGAGCGGCTCGCGGCCGGCGATCGCATCCTGAGGGTGCGCGTGGTCGAAGCCCCGCCGAAGTAGGGATATAGTGCGCCGATGCTGCTGGTCGTGGATCTTGGAAACACCAACGTTGTCATGGGCCTGTACGACGGCGAAACGCTCGTGCAGACGTTCCGCGTCGCGACCGTGCGCTCACGTACCGAAGACGAATACGCGGTGCTGTTGCAACAGCTGCTGTCGCTACGCCAATTGTCGACCAAGAGCGTGAGCGCGGCCATCATCGCCAGCGTGGTGCCGCAGCTGACGGACGTCATGGTGTCGGCCATCCGCCAAGCCGTCGGGCGCGAGCCGCTGATCGTTGGCCCGGGGCTGAAGACGGGCATCGCCGTGCTCTACGACAACCCGCACGACGTCGGCGCCGATCGCATCGTCGATGCCGTGGCAGCCTACGCGCGCTTTCAGGCAGGGTTGATCGTGGTGGACTTCGGCACCGCCACGACCTTCAACTGCGTGTCGCCAAAAGGTGAATACCTGGGTGGCGTAATCGTGCCCGGCGTGAAGGTCAGCTTGGAAGGCCTGATGCAAAGCGCCGCCAAGCTGCGGCCGGTCGAGCTAACCGCGCCGCCGCACGTCTTGGGGCGCAACACCACGCACGCCATCCAGTCCGGCGCCATTCACGGCTACGCCGCCATGGTCGACGGCTTGGTCGAGCGCTTGCAGGCAGAGCTCGACTTTCCGTGCCGTGTGATCGCTACCGGCGGCCTGGCTTCGCTGATTGGCAAGCACACCAAACGCATCGAAGAGCTCGACCCCAACCTCACGCTCGAAGGGTTGCGCATCTTGTACGAGCGCAACAGCAGGGCCGCCAACAAGTGAATCGCCGCGCCCTCATCGGCTCGCTTGGAGCCTTGCTGTTAGCGGCGGGTGCGGCAATCGGGGTCGGCCGCCTAGCTGCAAAAAGGCCGAATCAAAGCGCCGAGTTGCGTGTGATTTCGTTGTCACCGGCCATCACCGAAAGCTTGCTCGCCATCGGCGGCAGCAAGCTGCTGGTCGCCGTCAGCGACTACTGCGTGCTGCCCGCAAGCATGAAGCTACCGCGTGTGGGCAGCGCGCTGACCCCGAGCTATGAAGCCATAGCGGGCGCGCGTCCCTCGCACGTGTTGTGCGACGACAGCGCGGGCGCCAAACAGCGTGAGCTGGCCGCCATCGCCAGGTGCGAAATTTTCCCCTGGCTCACGCTCGCCGACGTCGTCGAAAGCACGCGGCGCCTGGGCAAGCTCGTCGGTCACGGCGCCGCGGCCGACGAGCTCGCTCGGCGCATTCACCAACGCCTTTCGCCCACCCCGGCCAGCGGTGCGCCGCGCGTGCTCCTGCTGTTGTCTTACGATCCCGATCGCCCCGCAGAGCTCTGGTTCATCAAACAAAACTCGCTGCACGGCGCCGCGTTGAGCGCAGCTGGGGCCCGCAACGCCGTCGCGCGCGACGTTCCAGGCTTACCGCGCCTGAGCGTCGAAGAGCTGATCGCCATCGATCCGGATCAGGTCTTCATCATTCCGCAACCAGGAGCGACGCTCGAACAAAAGCGCCAAATGCTCCGTGCTTTTGGTGCCCTAGCGCCGCTGCGCGCCGTCAAAGACAACCGCCTTGCCATCGTCAACGGCACGCAATCCGTCGGGCCCAGCATCGTGGAGCTGGCCGATTCGCTTGCCAACATGCTCCAAAAAATGGTCGCGCCGCGCCCCGCTGGCGGCATCATCGATTGAGTGACCGAGAGCATTCCGTGAAGCTCAGGCTCCAACAAGTCAGCGTCGTGCGCCAAGCGCGCAAATTGCTCGACGAGGTCGAGCTCACGCTCGAAGCTGGGCAGCTGCTCGCGCTAGTTGGCCCCAACGGTGCCGGCAAAACCACGCTGCTGCGCGCGGCGCTCGGTCTGGTTACACCGGACAGCGGGCACGTGTCGCTGGGCGACGCCGTCGTCTCCACGCTCGGCGTACGGCAGCGCGCGGCCCGCGTGGCTTGGCTGCCCCAACACAGTAGCGGCGGTGAAGATCTGTCGGCGCTCGAAGCGGTGGTCACTGCGCGTTTCCGCTTCGACGAGCCATTTGCCAAGGGGGAGCACGAAGCCCGCCTGGCCCTGCAGCGCGTCGGCGTCGCCGACGTGGCGCTGCGGAGGCTCGCGACGCTGTCGGGCGGCGAACGTCAGCGCGTGGCCCTGGCCGGGCTTTTGGCTCAGGCGGCGCCCGTTTTGCTGGTCGACGAGCCCGCCAACCACCTCGACCCCGCCCAACAAATCGACGTCTATCGCTTGCTGGGCGAGCTGTGGCGCGAAGGCAAAAGCATCGTACTCGTCACGCACGACATCAACCTATTGCGCCACCTGGGCACCCCCGAGGAAATACGGGTCGCCGGCATGGCACAGGGCAAGCTCCGCTTCCAGCTAGCGCTGACAGCGGACGAGCTTCCACAACGGCTAGGGCAGCTATTCGGGGTCGAAATGCGCGCGCTTTCGCTGGCCGGTCAGCGGGTGCTGATGCCGGAGCGCCCCGCTTGAAACTGCGCGTTGCCTTGTTCGTGCTCGCGTCGCTCGTGCTGGCTACGCTTTCGCTTTGGATAGGCCCAAGCTTCAGCGGCGAGACGCGTGACTTCGTGTTTTTGCAGCTGCGCTTGCCGCGGCTGCTGGTGGGCGCCCTGGTAGGCGCGACACTCTCGTTGTCAGGCGCAGCGTTCCAAGCCGTTTTCAACAACGCGCTGGCGACGCCCAGCACCGTCGGCACCACGGCAGGCGCGACGCTGGGCGCACTACTGGTGCTGTCGCTAGACGTCGGCGGCGGCGTACTGGGCGTCTCGGTGTTGACGGCAGCAGCTTTCGGCGGCGCGCTTTGCACGACCCTGCTCGTGTCCGGGCTGGCCGCCTCCGGGCGGCTCTCGAAAAACGACGTCTTGCTCGCCGGCATCGCGGTCACGCTGGCGGCTAGCGCGCTGGCCAGCGGGGTGCAGTTCGCGTCGGACGCGCGCGCGTTGGTCTCCGCCGCGCAGTGGTCGCTCGGGCAATTGCCGCAGGTCGGCTACCGAGGCG
>JAYUYU010000244.1:0-2547 GCA_043752365.1 Myxococcales bacterium
CCAGCGGGCCGGTCGCGGGTGCGAGCTGCGCAGGGCTGAGCGGGTGTCGTGAAAGTCCGGCATGAGTATTCCAGGTTGCCCCCGAAGGCATGCCCAATCGCGAGCTCGAAGCCGATGCGCAGGTTGCGCTTTGTGGTCCACTCGAACGGCAAACCCAGGGCCAAGGTGCTGCCGTAGGCTTCCACGTCGGTACGCTGCAGCTCGACGCTGGGCCCGAACACGAACGACCTGGAGTTCGTAATCACCAGCCCGACCGATACGCCGTAGAGCATCGACATCGACCGCGCGTTCACGCGAGCGTACCGGTGCTCGGAGTCGTTCCACAGGTCCCCCAGCTGGGTGTGGTCGTCGCTCACGTCGTCGAGCGGGGTCACGAAGCGCGCCGACAAGCGCAGCCGCTCGAACAAGTAGCCGCCAAACTGCACGCCGAGGTTCAGGAAATTGCCGGCGCGGTCCTCCATGTAGAAGCTGGTCAGCGTGAAATCCACCCACGGCGACGCGCGGAGCAGGAAGTCTTTCGGCGCCGTCTGCGAGGCCTGCGTTGCTGGCTCGGACGACGACTGGCCTCGGCGCTCTCGCGTCGGCCTGATGCGCTCCATCTCTTCGCGCGTGTGCAGGAACGCGGGCCGCCTAGCGGGCTGGTCACCCGGTGGCGGCTCGAGGGGTGGATCGAGCGGCGGCGGCGCGGCAGCCGGTGGCGGTGCGGGCGGAGCCGGCCGTGCCGACTGGGCGGGTGGCGCCGTAGGCTTGGGCGGCGCCGGCGTGGGCTCAGCGGCCGGGGGAGGCGGCGGCTCGGGCAGCAACGCGTCGTCCGCCGGCTGACTGGTGGAACCCGGCGCCGCGGGCTGCAGCGGGACGGGGACTTGGCCCAAGGTGGTGGCGGCCCACAGAAAAACCATGCTGCCGCCCCCAAACATCCGCGCAGCGCCCAAAACCAAACGCCCCATGCCCCAACAGCATCGCCAATCGCCCTCCATAGTCAAGCCGGGAGTGCTATGACCCTGCGCCCTTGGCTCTTCGACCCCCGCTTCAGCGCCTAATCGCCACGGCCCTCCTCGGAGGCCTGTTGGCCACCACCACGGCAAACGCCACCGTGGTGGAACGCATCGTGGCCACCGTCGGAGAACGGGCCATCCTGCTGAGTGATCTGCGCCGGCGCGCCGAGCCGTTCATGTTGCAGGTGCAGCAGTCGGTACCGGTCGGCGCTCAGCGCAACGCTGCCATTTCGCAGGTCTACAAAGCCGTCCTGCAAAAAATCGTCGACGAGGAGCTGATGGAGAAGGCCGCCGCGCAAGCCAAGGTCAACATCACGCCGACCGAAATCGACGAAGCCTTGAAGCGCGTCGCTCAGCAGAACAAAATGAGCGTCGAGCAAGTGCTGTCCGAGGCCGGGCGCGCCGGCATGCCCGAGTCCAAGTACCGCGAAGAGCTGCGACGTCAGCTGCTCGAGGCCAAGCTGCTGAACGTGCGTCTGCAGGGCCGGATTCGCGTCACCGACGAAGACCTGCGCGCCGCCTTTCAGAAAATCGAAGCCGAAGAGCGCGCCCAGCTCGGCGTACGCCTGGCCTGGATCGTCGTCCGCGGCAGTAATCGCTCCGCCGCCGAAGCGCGCCAACTCGTCGACGTGGCCGCCGCCCGCGCTCGGCGCGAAGACTTTGCCAGCGTCGCTCGCGCTCTTTCCGAAGACTCCGCCACGCGCGCCGCTGGTGGCGCTATGAACAAACTACAACCCGGCGCGCTCCCGCCCGATCTGGCTCGCAACTCGCTTTCCCTGGCGGTCGGCCAGGTCTCGCAGCCGTTCCGGAGCGGCGCCGATTTCGTCATCCTCAAGGTGCTCGAGCGCGACCCGTCCAACCTGCCCGATTTCGAGTCCGCCAAGCGCGACCTCAGCGAGCGGGTCTACATGGACAAGATGGCCCAGGCGCGCCGCACCTGGCTCGACAACCTACGCCGGCAGCAGCACGTCGACGTTCGACTCTGACAGTTTGTCAGCGCAGCCCGCGAGCGCGCCAACCTGGCGCACCGCCCGAGCGGACTAGGCTTCGAAAGCCCCGTTGCCAGGCCCTTTCGGCCAGGTGAATGCCCCGATTGCAGCGTGGCACGCCGTGTGCTCATAAAGCCCCGTCCGCATGCGTTTCTTTCGCCTCTTCGTCGCCACACTCTGGCTCGCCGCGTTCGGCTTGTCTGCCGTCTCGGCCCAGGCCGCAGGCACCATCAGCGTCAGTCCGCCAATCTGGAAGAACCGAGCCGAAGGCCGGCTGATCAACAAGTTCAACCGTAAGGACTGTCTCGACGACGCGACCGCCACCTTTTCGCTCGCCATTCGCAACGCTCCTACCAACGCCTTGTTCCAGGTTTGGTCCGGCACCGGCTGCGATTCTTACGACAAGCGCAGCCCCACCGCCGTCAGCAGAACCTGCACGCTGCTGACGGGCGAGCTAGCGCCGCTCGACCAGAGCGTCGTGATTCATCTTCGCGACATGGTCGCGAGCTTCGGCGCAACGGTCGACCAGTCCGTCGGCGAGTGTGACGCAACCACCACCGCAG
>JAYUYU010000245.1:0-2546 GCA_043752365.1 Myxococcales bacterium
GGCGGCGACACGCACCTGGGCGGCGAAGACTTCGATCGCATTATCATCGATCGCCTCTCCGACGAGTTTCAAGCCAAGGCCAAGGTCGACCTGCGGAAAGACCGCACCAGCCTGCAGCGCTTGCGCGAAGCCGCCGAAAAAGCCAAGCACGAGCTGTCTTCGTCGCTCGAAACCGACGTGAACCTGCCGTTCGTGGCGATCGGCCCTGCCGGCCCGTTGCACCTCGAGCGCACCATCAAACGGAGCGAGCTGGAGATTTGGACCCGGGAGCTGGTCGAGCGCACCATGATCGCCTGTCAGGCGGTGTTGGCGGACGCCAAGCTCACGCCGCAGCAGGTGGGTCAGGTCGTGCTGGTCGGCGGCATGACGCGCATGCCGGCGGTGCAAAGGGCCGTACGTGAGTTCTTCGGTCGCGAGCCGAACAAGGGCGTCAATCCGGACGAGGTCGTGGCCGTCGGCGCCGCCATTCAGGGCGCTGCCTTGGCGGGGCAAATCGACGAAGTGTTGTTGCTCGACGTCACGCCGCTATCCATCGGTGTCGAGACGGGCGGCGGCGTGTGCACCAAGCTGATTCCGCGCAACACCACCGTGCCCACGGAAAAGAGCGAAGTTTTCACGACCAGCGTCGACAACCAGTCGTTCGTGCCGGTGCACGCGCTGCAGGGCGAGCGCGAAATGGCCGTCGATAACCGCAGCCTCGCGCGCTTCGAGCTAACCGGAATTCCGCCCGCGCCGCGCGGCGTCCCCAAAGTTCAAGTCACGTTTCGCATCGACGCCAACGGCATCTTGGCCGTCGAAGCCAAAGATTTGGGCACCGGTCGCACTCAGGCCGTCAACGTGACGCCCACCAGCGGCCTACAGCCCGACGAGATTGACAAGCTGGTGGTCGAGGGCGAAAAGTTCAAAGAGACCGATCAGTTGCGCCGCGATTTGGCCGAAATGCGCAACCAGGCCGAGACGCTGATCTACACCACCGAGCAAGCCCTCGAAGGCTATTCGGATCTGCTCGAGCCCGCAAAGCTCGACAAGGTGAAGGCCGAGGTCGAGCTGTTGAAGAAGATGATGGAGACGGGAGCCACGCTCGACTCGTTGCGCGGCGCGTACGCGCAGCTCGAAAACTCGACCTTCGAAATCGCCGAAGCAATGTACGCGAGCTGAGTTACGCTAGCTGGACGGAGCGAGCGGAGCGACGGGCCTCGGGCCGTTCGAAGTAGCTAGGCTGATTCGCGCACGGCCTCGCCGACGATGTCGTTGAGCGAGACCTTCGAAATGCCGGGTCCGCTCACCGGACCCGTGCTGAGCGGGCCTTCGTCGTTGGAGTCGGTCCAAATGCTCACGGTCGTGAAGTTGTCGGGGAACAGCGTGTCGACGCGCACTATTTTGCCTACGCGCCCGTCGGACAGGCGCACCATGCGTCGCTCGTTCATCAGTCGATGCAGGTACCAGAGAGTTGCCATACAGGGGTTACTCGCTCTTTCCGTTTGTATGCCCAAGCATACGGTTCTGTCGGTGCTTGGGGGAGTTCCTGACGCCTCGACTATCCAGGGTGATGGTTTCGCCGCGGTGACATGGGGGTGAACACTCGTGCGGTGTTCGGTGGAACGCCAAAAAGTTGGCAACTTTGCTGGGTAATTCTAGCGTTTGCCCCGCCATGGGTCCGCTCAAAGCCGTTTCAGTCGCCGTCTCCGCGCTCTCTTGCTGCCTGCTTGCAGGTTGCATGCAACACCACGAAGCCAAGGTGCAGACCGCGCTGCTGCCTCCTCCCAGCGCGGCGCCAGTGCAACACACCGGGCGGCTGTGGGTCGAGCTGGGCCGCGACACCTGGGAGAACCAGTGCCGTACGCCCAGGGGTCAGCGCATGCTGTGCTTCGGTGGCGTTCGGCGCGCCAGCTTCGGCGCCTTGGAGCGCAGCCTGTGGACCTCGTTCCCGGAGGTCGCGCTGCGCGACGGCGACGCGCTTTCGCCCGGTGACTACGTGCTCACGCTCGACGTCACCCTGAATGCGCAGGCTCCGGACGCCGCGGGCCCGGGCTGGTCGGCAGTCGCGGCCGGTGGCTTCCGGCTTTCGCGCGACGGCAAGGTCTTGCACGAGGAGCGGCTCGGCTCGCGTTCACGCCCCGCGTTTGCTTACGGCGGCGCCCTGGGCGTGGGTGCCGGCGAGGTCGTGGACGCCTTCGCAGTCCATGTCGCCGAGGTGCTGGGTGCGGTCGTCGAAGACCGGCCTCTCCGCGCCATCCCCCTCCCCGCCGTCGTCGCCGAAGTCCTCACCCCCGCCGCCACGCCCGCTCCCGCTCCCGAACCCGCTCCCGAAGCCACCCCCGCCGCGACGACCGAAACGTCACCCGTAGCCGCTCCGCTTCCGCCGACCGCTCCTGCTACGGATCCGCCGGTGGCCGCGCGCTGAGGTGGGCCTTCGGGTCCCCCTTGTTTGCGACCTCGTTGCGGGTCCCTGATTTTACAGGGAGATCGGGAGATCGGGAGCCGTGCGAGGTCGCAATTTTTGTTTTGGAGGACCAAAACAAAAATTATTCCTTGGGGGCGACCAC
>JAYUYU010000246.1:0-6654 GCA_043752365.1 Myxococcales bacterium
GCGCACAGCAGGCCCAGAGGGTTAATGCGCTCGACGATCGGGCCCGCGAAAAACCGCAGCACGAACATGATGCTAGAAGCGTAGACGAGCAGGTATAGACCCTGGCCCTTCAGCACCGAGTCGGTGATGTTGGTGATCCAACTATCGGTGCCGAGCTCGACATAGCCAACACAGGCCTGCAGCGCCAGCAGCAGCAAGAGAATCGGCGACGCGAATTCCTTCAGCATCTGGCCATAGCGGATGCCGGCTTTGGCGGCGTCCGACTTCGGAAAGTCGTTGCTGAACGTGATGAAGCCGTACCAAAGCGTGGGCAGCGCGTACAAGGCGATGGGTATCTCCCAACGCACGTTGCCGATCAGGGCCTTGCTAGCCAGGCCTCCCACGACGAGCCCCGCCGGCCAGCCCGCGTGCAAGATGTTCAGGTAGTGCGTCTTTCTCTCGCGATAGAGGTCGGCAACCAGAGGATTGACCGCGGTTTCGGTGAAGCCGGTGCCCACCGAAAACATGAACATGCCCCAATACAAGCAATGAAACGTGGCCTCCTTGCCGGCCGCCTCGTAAACGTACGTCGCAGCCACGGTCACCGGAACCGACATTAGATGCAGTAGGAAGCCGATCGACATCATGGTTTTGTAGCCGACGCGATCGGTGAACTGGCTCGCGAAAAATAGCACCAAACCAATGCCCACGATGCCACCGCCGGTGATCGTTCCGAGCTCGGTTTGAGTGAAACCGAACTGCTCGCCCCAGATCCTCAGCAGACCGGCGCGGACCGAGAAGCCCACTCCAGCTGTTGCGATCGTCAGACAGCTGGCGAGTAGGAGTCGGCCGCGGTTTTGTTGAGCTTCCATCGACTGTTACCCCAGGGCGACGAAGCAAAGCCGGGACACGCGCCGACCGCTCTTCGGAACTACCGTGTACTGCATGTCGTCCTCAGTTCCCGATCGTGCGATCGCGTGCCGGGTCCACGAAGGCCCGGCGCTCCGCCGCCGGGCGCGGAGCGCGCTTGATGGCGGCGTCGGGCAGCTTTTCTAGCCGCGTGTAGCGGGGGTGGTGCGAGTCCTTGTAGGGGTCGTTGTGCGCGGCGTTGTAGCAGCAGATGATCGACCAGCGCGGCCTCTCACTCAGATTTGGTCCGGAGGCGTGCAGCAAATTGGCGTGAAACAGGATGGCGCTGCCAGGCGCCAGCTCCACGTGCACGAGCTCGAAGCGCTGCAAGGCCACGGTAACTCTTTCCGGATCTGCGCCAGTTTGATTGCCGGCACGGCCGTGCTCGAGCCGACCCAAGCGCTGCGAGCCACGCAACACCTGGAGGCAACCGTTTTCGCGCGTGGCGGGGTCGAGCGCCACCATGCAGCTTGCCATGTCCGGCAGCAAGCAACCGTTCTGGTACCAGTAGCCGTAGTCCTGATGCCACTCCCAGGCGCCGCCCACCCGCGGCTCTTTGAGCATGAGCTTGCTGTGATAGTGATACACCTCGCCACCCAGCAGCTGCTCCATCGAGTCGACGACTTTACGCGAACGAGCCAGCGCCCCGAAGACATCGTCACTCGGATGATTCCACGACGTCAGACGGGTCTGGCGTCCGCTGGCGTCCTCGACGCCGTAGGCATTTTCGGCGAGGGACGCATCCTCTTGCGCCGCCGTCATCAGCAGCGCCACTTCCTCCGCGTCCAAAAACTCCTCCAGCAGGAGGTAGCCGTCCCGCTCGAAGAGACCGACTTGCTGCTGGCTGAACGGGCCAATTGGAAAGCGGTCGATGCCCTGCATGCAGGCAGCATAGGCCGCCAGGGCCTTGGCCTGCTTCCAGCGCAGCGCTGCCTGATATCCTGGATTGTAAGGTTACGGGGAGACAGTCACGACGCTGCCAGTGAAATACTCATGCGGTAGCGGTGGCTCGCGCCCGCCGCCAGGGTCGGTGTGCCTGGTCGGTTGAGCGAGTTCGGTTCGTCGGTCCACGGCTCGAGGCACACGTACTCGGCGTCTGGAGCCGCCGACCAGACGGCCCACACAGGCATGGGTTGCGGGCTGTCTTGCACCGAAACGCGCGTCCTGAGCTGCGCTCGCGAGTCGACCACTTCGAGCGCCGTCGCGCCGGTTGCCTCCAGCACGAAGCCCTCGGCAAGGCCCGGGTCGGAGAGCTCGAGACCGAGCGAAGGCTGAGGTGTTCGCGTGACTGTCGTCCACTCGTCCGTCGTGCGTAGGCGTCTGCCCCGAGGGAGCGCGACGCTGCAGGCTGATCGCGAACCGGTCGAGGAAAGCGGTGCCCTGAGGTACGGGTGGAATCCGAATGCGTAGGGCAGCGGCTCCTCTCCAGTGTTGGCCACCTCGCCTTCTAGGCTCAGGACTCCGTCTTGCAGCGTGTAGCGCAGGCGCAGCACGAACTGGAAGGGATAGGCGAGCGCCACGCCGTGAGTTGGCTCAAGCCAGCCGCTGACCGCGCTCGGTTCGATGCTTTCCACGTGCCAGTACAGGTCGCGGGCCCAGCCGTGTTGAGGCATGAGCAGGCTGCGCCCCGCGTGCTGATAGCTGTTCCTGCTCGAGCCGTTGCAATGAACGATGTTGGGAAACAGAATGGGGTTGCCGTAGCGGCGATCCCACGGCTCACCACGTCCTGGCGGGCCGTAGATCACCGGCACGCTACCGTGACCGGGCATTTCGACTTCGAAGCCGTGCAGTTGAAAGCCGTGCTCCGGGTACACGAAAGCGCGCGCTTTGCCGTCCCAGAGCTCGATGGTCCTCGGGTGTCGCTCGGCCATAATGAGTTGGGTACCCACACCGGGGGGGCCAGGCAAGCCCGAAGGCAGCGGGCTGCGTTGGCTCCGAAAATTAAGGCTGCCCCACCCGTGACCTTTGGGACCCTAGCCCCAAAAGCAGACGCCGATGGCGTGGGTGCACCTAACTGGTGCCTGCGCACAACGTCGCCGCCTGCGGCGGCAATGCTGTGTCGCCCTTGCGGCTCACCCGCCTCGTACGGCAAAAGGCGAGGCGGTAGCGCCTGCGCAGCTAGCGAAAGAACGACCGCCGTGAGGTCCATGGCGCCGTTCGGGACTAAAGGCCTGCCGCCTTTAGGTATTGAACAACTGGTTTCTTTCTTGCAGTTGAGCGGCGGATGCAACCCAGCTCGATCGCACAACTGCTTCTCGCTATCGCTAGTGTATCGGTCTGCGCATGTAGGAAGGACGAGCCGTCGCCGACCGGGCTGAAACCGGTCGACGCGAGCGCGTCGGCAAGCGCGAAGGCGGGTCCGAAGGACGGCCCGGGTATTGACGTGAATCCCAACCTGCATGCCAGCGGCAATGCCGTGACTGGTAAGGACGTATTCCGATTCGAAACGTTCGGCAACGAGGGTTTTTGGACCGACGCGATGCGGCTGCCGCAAGGGATGGCGGCGGCGAAGGTGACCTTGCTCGATGCACTCAAGGCAGGCCTGCAGATCGACATCGAGGCTGTGCCTGCGGCGGTCAGGGACAAGCTCGTTGCCGAGCTTAAAACTGACCTCTCGCTCGCCAAAGCGCCTTCGCTGCACGATCCGAAAATGATGTTGAAGATCGTCGAGGCAAACGCCGTAGGCGGATTGGTGCCCAAGGACTCGAACGGCGATGGCAAGATCGATCTTGCGGGAGGAGACAAGCTCGGAGTCGCCTGCACCATCTGTCATGTGCGGACGGATGGTTCGATTTACGAGATGCCGAGAGGCGGCTCGGTGGGGAAGCGGGTTGACGGCCTCGCGGCGGTGAATCTCGACACCGGCAAGCTCCTATCAATTGCCGGCAACTCTCGAGCCTACTATCCCAATCTCCAAGGCACGTTTCTGGGTATCAGCATCGGACGTGCAAAGTCAGGGCTCGGTGCCAAGTCGACGGAGGCGGAGGTTGACGCTTACCTGACCAATCGCGAGAACTACCCGGTCGGGACCTTTGACGAGACGCAGGACCTCAACGGCAACCCAGTAATGAACACCCCGCTCTTTCGGCAAGACCTCGCGGCGCCGTACGGGAGCGCCGGAGAATTCGCGAAGCTCGAGGACATCAGTAACGCGTCATACACGACTAACCTAGATCCAACGACGCTGCTGACGCCTGAAGGGCGCGAGTTCCTGAAGGGACTGGCTGGCCCCGCTGGCACGCAACTAGCCGACGAGTACGCAGCGATTCTGAAGGAGACAGGCGTGGAGGGGTTCCCCTTCGTCAAGGCGGAGCTGGCGGGCAAGCCAGGTGAGCAGGCCAATCCGGTAGGACGTCGAGTCGACCGCCAGAAGCTGCTCGACATGAACGCTTACCTGGACGCACTCGAGGCGCCGCGCGGCGCGAAGGTCGACCCAGCCGCAGAGGCGAGGGGCAAAGAAGTCTTTCGAGCAAGCTGCACGACTTGTCACAACGTCGACCAGAGCAAGTTCGTGCCTCCGCTAATCGTGGATTTAAAGACGATGTGGCCCGCGTACACGGGCCTCTTGGTGGGGAAACGCGGCGATACAAAGCTCGATACTGTTCTGAATGCGCCTGGCGGTTACGACGACAAGATGGTGATCGTCAATGCGAGCATGCGCGGCGAAAGGCGGGGGGTCGCGCTCCCGTTGTTGCTTGACCTTGCACGAAAAAGCGTCTTTCTCCACGACGCCTCCGTCAGCGGACTGTCTTCGCTGCTCGACCCGCTGAGAGGGGAAGATGCACCTCATCCTTTCTACGTCAGTGATCCGAACGTCCGTGCTGACGTCGTCGAGTTCTTAAAGGGACTGGACACCCACCACTGACTACGACTGCCGCCCAATTGGACCCGTTGAACTGGTTGCCCCACGACGCCGCAATGAGGGGGCGTCGTCGTGGAGCACGGTCGTGGCTTCGTTACTGGGCGGAGATGGTTACCTTGAGCACCGTGTTGGCGGCGGGATACGGATGGTCATCACCCTCTACGTCGCTCAACGCCTGCACGGCCTGCTCGCCGGGAGCGCCGGTGTCGGGTGCGAGCTGGTTGGTTGCGGTATTGGGGCCGATTGCCGGCTCCTCGTTGGCTTCGGTTCCGGCATCCCAGAGCGAGATTTGGTCCGACACGTCGCCGTTAAGCGGCTTACCCTTGGCGTCGAACAACGCGATCCCGGTCTGCTCCGGAGCGAAGAACACGTCGTTCGTCGCCCCCAACATGGTCGCGAACGAAAGCGCGTCGCCGGGGCTCGCCTGGAAGGTGAACATGTACTGTTTGCCGGGCGTGATGGGACCGGGTGTGTCACTGCCGACCGGCATGTTGAATACGTCTCCGGCAAGGAAACCGCTAAGGTCTGGCAAGCTTGCGCCCAACGCGACCGGGTTACCGTCTTCTGCGACGTGCTCAATCCCGTCGCCGTAGTCCGCTTCACCTGAGGTGAAGAGCGGCATGCTGCCCGCGGTGTGAAGCAGCCACGCGCCGGGTGAGGCAGGATAGGTTACGCCAAAGTTGTCCGCGATGAATGCGCCGAGCGCCGCCGGGTTGCCGTCCTCGGCGATGCTCTCGATGCCTTCACCGAAATCAGGCGTGCCGGGGGTGAAGAGCGGGCTCTTCCCGCCATGCACCACCCATACCCCCGGGGAAAGCGGCGCAGCTTGGTCACCCAAGCTAGTCATGAACGCCATGTCCGAGGACACGTTCATGATTTTCACCTTGAATTCGGTGCCGCTCGTGTGCGTCACACTGACCGTCATGACGTCGGCGGGGCTCGGATACTCGAAGGTGTCCGCGGTGACTTCTCCGATCGCGAGCACGTTGCCGGCTTCGTCGGCGCCCGTGTTCGCCGCGGCCTGCTTGGTGACCGTGTTGGGGCCCACGGCGGGCTCCTCGTTCACCTCGGTACCAGCGTCCCACAAGTAAATCTGGTCGGTAACGAAGCCAGAGATAGGCTCACCGTCCTCGTCGTAGAGCGCAATGCCGTTCTCGTTGGGAGCGAAAAACAGGTCGTTCGTGGCGGCCAACATGCTCACGAAAGAAAGCTTCTGCTTGCGACCGGCGTTGATCGTGAACTCGTAGCTGTTGCCAGGCTTGAGGGCGCCCGGGGTGGCGGCTCCGACCGGCGTGTTGAAAACGCCGCCGCTGGTGAAGCGCTTCACCGGGGCGACGTTCTCGATGGTCACCGTAAACGTCTTGCTTTCGGAAGCCCCACCGCCCGCGCCCGCCGAGGCACCACCCTCACCGACGCTGCCCACCGCGCCAGCCCCGCCCTCGCTCGTACCAGCACTCGAAGAGCCGACCTTGCCAGCAGTAGAGCTCTTGCCCGCCGACGAGCCGCCGGCGCCACCATCACCGTCGTTCATCGAGTCATCATCATCGCCACAGGCGGTGACGAGCGCGGACGAAGCCAACAGAAGCACGAATAGATTCTTCATTTCATTTTCTCCGCGAGGCGTGCGCGCGAATCGGCAGCGTCGTCTCATTGCACGGGCCAACGAGACAACAGGGTCTCTGCGCCAACGATTCATGGGCCGGCGTCGCTTTGTATGTGGACGTCGCGCTGTACGAAGCAGCGCTCGAGGTGGTTACAAGCCCCACCAACACAAATCGTTGCAACCGAATCGGCGATTTTGCCCCACTGGGCGAGAGCGACACAGTGGGCGCCTGGCTTCTCCCGGTCGCGTTTTGGCATTTCCAAGGACCTTCGCCTGCAGCGCTAGCCGACGTACGCTGGCG
>JAYUYU010000247.1:0-6654 GCA_043752365.1 Myxococcales bacterium
CTCAAAGACCGCATCGTGTTCTTGGGCAGCGCGGTCGACGACGACGTCGCCAACATCATCATCGCCCAGTTCTTGTTCTTGGAGAGCGAAGACCCCGACAAGGACATTCAGCTCTACATCAACTCGCCGGGCGGCGTCGTGACGGCGGGCCTCGCCATTTACGACACCATGCAGTACGTGCGCTGCAACGTCAGCACCATCTGCGTCGGCCAGGCCGCCAGCATGGGCGCCGTACTGCTCGGCGCAGGCATGAAGGGTCGGCGCTACGTTCTGCCCCACTCGCGCATCATGATCCACCAGCCGCTCGGCGGCGCCCGTGGCCAGGCCACGGACATCGAGATTCAGGCCCGCGAAATTCGGCACATGAAGGACGTCCTGACCGATATCTTGGTCCGCAGCACCGGCAAGAACCGGGACGAGCTGGCCAAGGACATCGAGCGTGATTTCTATATGGGCGCGCAGCAAGCCAAAGATTACGGCATCATCGACGAGATTTTCGAGCACAAGAAAAAGGTCGAGAAGCCCTGACCCTTGC
This sequence comes from Myxococcales bacterium, assembly GCA_043752365.1. GTDB lineage: Bacteria > Myxococcota_A > Polyangia > Polyangiales > Polyangiaceae > PMG-095. Next base: position 536 of record JAYUYU010000247.1, read on the forward strand.
TGCTATCGCACGAGGAGTTGAGCCCTATCACCCCGTAATCGCTCGGGTCTTCGCGGATGCGTCTGGCGCCAATCCAAGCGAATTGGTGCGGCGTGTCCGCTGACCTCTTAGCCTGTGGGTGGTTCGTGCCGCTTCAGGGTGTAGGTCGGCGCATATCCTTGCGATGGGCGGCGATGAGCCCTACAATTTCACGGCTTCTGTAACGATAATCCCAACATCCGTTAGGGCGAGAGAGCGAAACGTGGAGAGAAGGCGAGACGAATCCAACGGGAACCTGTGCTGCTCCTTCTGCGGGAAATCCCAGAAGGAAGTAAAGAAGCTCATTGCAGGGCCCACCGTCTACATTTGCGACGAGTGCATCGCGCTGTGCAACGACATCATCGCCGAGGAAGTCGAGAAGGACGAGCCCGCTGGTGGCTCGGACCCGATGCCGAAGCCGTCGGAGATCAAGGCGATCCTCGATGACTACGTAGTGGGGCAGGACCGCGCCAAGAAGGTGCTCTCGGTCGCCGTCTACAACCATTACAAGCGCATCGACACCAAGGTGCAGTCGGAAGACGTCGAGCTGGGCAAGAGCAACATCTTGCTGCTCGGTCCGACCGGTAGCGGCAAGACGCTGCTGGCGCAAACGCTCGCCAAGATTCTCAAAGTGCCGTTCGCCATCGCGGACGCGACCACACTCACTGAGGCGGGCTACGTCGGCGAAGACGTCGAGAACATCATCGTTCAGCTTTTGCAGAACGCCGACCACGACGTCGAGCGTGCCCAGCGCGGCATCGTCTACATCGACGAAATCGACAAGATTAGCCGAAAGAGCGACAACCCCTCGATCACCCGTGACGTTTCGGGTGAGGGCGTCCAGCAAGCGCTGCTGAAGATCATCGAAGGCACGGTCGCCAACGTTCCGCCCAAGGGTGGACGCAAGCACCCGCAGCAAGATTTCTTGCAGGTCGACACCAGCCACATCCTGTTCATCTGCGGCGGCGCGTTCGTCGGGCTTGACCAGATCATTCAGCGCCGCATGGGCCAATCGCGTATGGGCTTCGGCGCCGACGTGAAGAGCAAGAACGACTTCAAGCTCGGCGATCTGCTGAGCGAGGTGCAGCCGGAGGACTTGCTGAAGTTCGGGCTCATTCCGGAGTTCATCGGGCGCCTGCCGGTCATCGCCACCTTGCACGAGCTGTCCGAAGAGGCGCTGGTCGATATTTTGACCAAGCCCAAGAACAGCTTGGTGAAGCAGTTCCAGAAGCTGTTCGAGATGGACGGCGTGAAGCTGAAGTTCACCAAGGGTGCGCTGCAAGCCATCGCCAAGGAAGCACTTACCCGCGAGAGCGGCGCCCGCGGCCTGCGCGCCATCCTGGAAGAAGCCATGCTGGACGTCATGTACGAGGTCCCGTCCAAGCAGGGCATCAAAGAGGTGGTCGTCAACGAGGACGCCATCAGCAAGGGCGACGCGCCGCTCATCGTTTATCACAAGGAAGCAGGGGTCGGCTGATCACGCCGTGCCTCGGCGTGGTCTGACCCATGTTTTTCAAAAACGACGCTAACGGGCAGGGGGCCAAGAAGGTCGTCCCGGCGCTACCGCTGCGCGACATCATCGTGTTCCCACACATGGTGTCGCAGCTATTCGTCGGCCGTGAGCGCAGCATCGCGGCGCTCGACGAAGCGATGGCGCAGAGCAAGGAAATTTTCTTGGCCGCCCAGCGAAGCGCCAAGACCAACGACCCCACGCCCGACGACATCTACGCCGTCGGTACGCTGGGCACCATCGTGCAGCTGCTTCGCTTGGCCGACGGCACCGTCAAGGTGTTGGTCGAGGGTCGTCAGCGCGCTCGCGTCCGCCGCTACCTGGAATCCGCCGATTTTTTCCAGGTAGAGCTGGAAGAAATCGAAGAGGCCGTCCCGACCGACGTCGAGGTGGAAGCGTTGATCCGCAGCGTGCAAAGCACGTTCGAGATCTACGTCAAGCTCAACAAGAAGGTTCAGCCGGAAGTGTTGATGAGCGTCCAAAGCATCGACGATGCCGGGAAGCTCAGCGACACCATTGCTGCCAATCTGCCCACCATCAAGCTGAGTGATCGTCAGGCTTTGCTCGAAATGGAAGACGCCAAGAAGCGTCTCGAGCGCCTGTACGAGTTGATGCAAGCCGAGATCGAGATTCTCCAAGTGGAGAAGAAGATCCGCTCTCGCGTCAAGAAGCAGATGGAGAAGACGCAGAAGGAGTACTACCTCAACGAGCAAATGCAGGCCATCCAGAAGGAACTGGGCGGCGGCGAGCGCGATGAGTTCAAGAACGAGATCTCGGAAATAGAAGAGAAGCTCAAGACCAAGAAGCTCTCCGAAGAGGCGCTGGGTAAGGTCAAAAAGGAGCTGAAAAAGCTCAAAATGATGCACCCGACCAGCGCGGAAGCGACCGTAGTTCGCAACTACGTCGACTGGATTTTGAGCCTGCCTTGGCAGGACAAGACCGAAGAACGCTTCGACATTGCCGAGGCCGAGAAGATCCTCGACGAGGACCACTACGGCTTGAAGAAGCCGAAAGAGCGCATCATCGAGTACCTAGCCGTGCAGGCGCTCACGAAGAAGTTGAAGGGCCCAATCCTTTGCTTCGTAGGGCCCCCGGGCGTGGGCAAAACCAGCATCGCGCGGAGCATTGCGCGGGCCACGGGTCGCAAGTTCACGCGCCTGTCGCTGGGCGGCGTGCGTGACGAGGCCGAAATTCGCGGCCACCGCCGCACCTATATCGGCGCTTTGCCCGGCAAAATCGTGCAAAGCCTGAAGAAGGTCGGGTCCAACAATCCGCTGTTCCTGCTCGATGAAATCGACAAGATGAGCACCGATTTTCGCGGTGATCCGGCGGCTGCCCTGCTCGAGGTGTTGGACCCGGAGCAGAACAACACCTTCAACGATCACTACCTCGATCTCGACTATGACTTGTCCGACGTGATGTTCATCACCACGGCGAACACGCTCAACGGCATCCCGGTGCCGCTGCAAGACCGCATGGAGATCATCCAGCTGACGAGCTACACCGAGTTCGAAAAGCTGAACATTGCCGAGAAGTACCTAGTGCCGCGCCAAAAGAAGGAGTGCGGGCTGGAGGACGTGGATCTCACGTTCAGCGAGAACTCCCTGCGCACGATCATTCACCATTACACGCGCGAAGCCGGCGTCCGCTCGTTGGAGCGCGAAATCGCCTCGGTGTGCCGCAAGGCGGCCCTGCGCGTGGTGCGCGAGGGTAAAGAGCAAAAGATCGAGATCAAAGGCACGGACATTCCGGGGTTCTTGGGCGTGCCGCAGTTCCGGCTTGGAAAAAAGGAAGAAGCGGACTCAATCGGCCTCACCCACGGCCTCTCCGTGTCGGATCACGGCGGCGACATTCTGGACTGCGAAGTCAGCGTGGTGGCCGGCAAGGGCAAGCTGGTGATCACCGGTCGGCTCGAGAAGGGCATGGAAGAGAGCGCGCAGGCGGCGATGACGTACATTCGCTCGCGCTCGAACGCGCTCAGGCTGGAGCCCGATTTTTACCAAAAGATCGATCTGCACGTGCACTTTCCGGAGTTCATCCGGAAAGACGGTCCGAGCGCGGGCGTAACGATGGCCACCAGCATTGCCAGCGCGCTCACGCGCGTCACGGTCAAAACCGACGTTGCCATGACCGGCGAAATTACGCTGCGCGGCCGCGTGATGCCGATTGGCGGCTTGAAAGAGAAGCTGCTGGCAGCGCATCGCAACGGCATCAAAACCGTGATTGTGCCGCGGGAGAACCGCAAAGACCTGAAGGAAGTGCCGCGGCGCGTGCTGCGCGGCCTGCGCATCGTGCTCGTCGACCACATGGACGACGTGCTGCGCGAAGCCCTGAACTTTACGGACGGGGACGCCTTGTTCGGCCGCCGCCGCCTCCGCACCGAGTACCGCGCCGGCGAATACTTCGAGGAAAAGATCGAAGGCGACGACACCGCCGTCAACGTGCCCCCCGGTACGCCCATCCCTGGGGAACAACCGGGCCTGTCCTAGGCGAGCGCGAGCGCGGGCGCGAGCTGGAACGCGAACCCGAACGCGAAAAACAGCGAGGCGGAAAGAGGGGAGGGGAGGGCGAATTTGGCTGGGATCTCGCCGCCTCCTCGCCTGCCTGTTGATTCCGTCTCGCGCCTGCCGCCTGGCTGCCCTGCCGCCTGGCCGATTCGATTGACGATGCAAGCGCCCGAGGGCACGCTTAGGCGGACTGCATGCGTCTTTGGTCTTGGGGTATCTCTGCCGCCTCGCTGCTCGCCCTGGGCGCGTCTGGCTGCGAGCAGGCCAAGCCGTCCCAGGCGTCGATGTCGCAAGCCGGCTCCGGCGGTACGGGCATGACGGGGCCGCAGAGCTGCGACGCGCCGTCGCCCGGACCTGCGCCCCTGCATCCGCTGACGCGCTTCGAGTACGACAACATCGTGCGCGACTTGTTGGGTGACACCAGCGAGCCCGCTCGCGCGTTCCCGCCCGAGAACGAGGTGGACGGCTACCGTACCAACGCCAACGCCAATCACGCCAACCCGCTCTTGGTGGAAAGCTACCTAACGGCTGCTGAAACGTTAGCCGCCAACGTGGTGCAAACTCGCCTGGCCGAGGTCGTGCCGTGCACGGGCGGGGCAGATCCGGCTGCGTGCGGCCACGCCTTCATCGCGAGCTTTGCGGGCCGCGCCTTTCGTCGCCCGCTGACGGCGGCCGAGCTTCAGCCACTGAGCGGCCTCTTCGACGCCGGCAACGCCGTGAGCTTCGCCAAAGGTATCGAGCTGGTGATTCAAGCGGTGCTCCAATCACCCCAGTTTTTGTACCGGGTGGATTCGCTGCGCGCGCCCACCCCCGAAAGCGGGGCCATTGCGCTTGGCAGCCACGAGCTGGCGGCCCGCCTGGCGTTCACGCTGTGGGGCTCCGTGCCCGATGCCGAGCTGCAGGCGGCTGCCGACGGTGGCCGCTTGGCTAGCGCGGCCGACGTCGAGCGCGAGGCGCGACGACTGCTGAAAGACGGCCGCGCGCGCGATATCGTGCGCGATTTCAGCGAGCAGTGGCTCGATCTTTCGCGCCTCAACGGCGCGGTGCGTGAGGGTACGGACGTCGAAGTCAACGAGCTCAACTCTTCGTTGCGGCAGTCGCTGACGCGCTTTCTGGACGCGACTTATTTCGGCACCGAGGGCAACTTTCAACGCTTGTTCACGGACCCCAGTGTCTGGCTCGACGCGACGCTCGCGCCCGTCTACGGCTACGGCGGTGAAATTGCGGTGGGCGATTTCGAGCCCCAAAGCGTGGGGCCGCGCTTCGGTCTACTCACGCAACCGGCGCTGCTGGCGCTACTTTCGCATTCCGACCAAACGGCGCCGGTGATTCGCGGTGTCTTCGTGCGCGAGCGCATTTTATGCTTGCCGGTCGCGCCGCCGCCGCCCGACGTCAACGCGGTCCCGCCCGATCCGGATCCGAACGCCACCACGCGCGAGCGTTTCCGGCAGCACACCGAGCAAGAGGTTTGCAGCGGCTGCCACCAGCTGATTGACGGCATCGGCTTTGGCTTCGAACGCTACGACCAACTGGGCCGCTACCGCGCGACCGAGAACGGCCTTTCCGTCGACGATTCGGGCCACGTGCTGGGGACCAGCGAAGCCACGTTGGATGGCGCGTTCGTCGGCGTGAGCGAGCTGGCGTCGCGTATCGCCAACAGCCCTAGGGCCCGCGATTGTCTGGCCAGCAACTGGTACACGTACACGTTTGGCCGGCAGGCGCAGCCGGAGGACTCGTGCAGTCTGGCGCAGCTGAAGCAGCGCTTCGCCGACTCGAACGGTGACCTGAAGGAGCTGCTGGTGGGGCTCACACAGACCGATTCATTCCTGTACCGTCCAGCCATGTCGGGGGCGCCGTGAGCGGCCGCATTTCTCGACGCAACGTGCTGCGCGCCGCTTCCGGCGCGGTGCTGGCGTTGCCGCTTTTGCCTTCGTTGGCAGCGCGCGCGCAGGCCGTAGCGCCGCCCAAGCGCTTCGTCACCATGTACACGCCCAACGGCGTCATCCACGACGGTTGGTGGCCAACGGCTGTCACCAGCGAGACCGATTTTCAGCTAAGCACGAGCCACGAGCCCCTGGCGGCCT
>JAYUYU010000248.1:0-2541 GCA_043752365.1 Myxococcales bacterium
TTGCCGCGAAAGAGCGCGCCGAGGACACGCACGGGAAACAAGAATTCGCCGGGCGCGGCAACCCAGCGGCTGCCATCGAGCGCCAGGCCGCCCCCAGTAACGATGCAGTGCACGCGCGGCTGGAAGACGAGCTGGCGGGTCCAGGTATGGAGGACGGTCGTGATGCCAAGCTGGGCCGGAGCGCCTAGCGTTGCGCGTGGGTGGCGGTCACCTCGGAAAGGACGGGAGGCGTGGTTAAGCTGAACCGAGTTTGGGTGGGTGCATTGTGCTTTGGCGGTTGCCTGAGTGCCGCCACGGGGTGCTCAGACGGAGGACAACCGAGCGAGAGTCAGGCCGTGATGGATCGCGACACCGTGAAGTCCATCGCGCAGCCGCTCTACGGCGGAAACACGGCCATCGACTCGACGACAAGCACGGGGGCGATCGGGCGACCGCGCTGCTCACCATCAATGGTGCCGCGCCGGGTTGCTCAGGCACCTTGGTGACGCCCACGAAAGTCGTCAGCGCGGCGCATTGCTTCAAGTGCCCGACGATTACTACGGCGGGCGCCGTGAGCGTCTCGTTTGCACAAGGCGGAGGTTCCTTCTCGCTCGCGGCACCGCCCGCGTTGTTGGCTGGATCCAACAACGACTGTCCTTCAACTTACCCAGACGCCTTCGACTTCGCGGTGCTCACGCTGGCGACACCGGTGCCCGCCTCGGTTGCTTCGGCGACGTTCTCGTAGGCTACACGGGCACGAGCGCAGTTAGCGTGGGGGCGCTTTACGGAACGCTGGTCGCCCCGAGAGCAAGGGTTACCGTGGCGAACGGCGTATCGCTCCTGGGAGCCATTTTCGCCGCCACCGTCGAGGTTCATCAGGACTCGGCAGTCATACACTACCCGTTCAACTTCCCATGGGTGATCTGACCAGACCTCGACCTGGGGCAAACGCCGCTCGCGCCGTCGGTTGGTTCGGAGCCTGCTGCATCGCGAGCGGGCTCGTACTAGCCGTTGGTGGCTGTGGGTCAGGCGTCGGGTGTCCCGGCGACCTGAAGTATGCACTGCTGGTCAACGTTATCGATGAGGGCGGCGCCCAGCTTTGTGATGTCGTCGTGCGCGCTGAGGGACCCGACACGGGCAGCCCTCAGACGCTGAAGGTCATGGACTGCCGGCACTCTGGCGGCACGAGAGCCGGCCGCTACCTCCTCGTGGTAGAGCGCGATGGTCAGCAGCTAGCGAGCGACGACGTCACGGTGCAGAGCGACGAGTGCGGCGTGGTGACGAAAGAGGTCACGGTCACCGTTCCGGATTCCTGAGGTAGCGCGGTCATGCTTGCAAACTTCACTGGTCGACTTGTCGCGCATGTCACGTTCACGGCTTCGCTAGTCGTAAGCCTGGCTGCTGCTTGCTCTGCTCACACTAAAAGTGGCGGGAGGGGTGGCGAAGCTGGTTCCGGCGGGGTCGCCGGTTCAATTGGCACTACTCGAGCTGTGGGTGGGATGCCGCTCACTCCGGGTGTGGCGGCAGGCTCGGAACCAGGCGGTTCGATCGGCGGCGAGGGCGACGCAGGTAGAGCGACGCAAGACTCGCTGAGGGGGCCTGCCTTCTTCGACTTCGACTGCTCGTCGGATGGCACCCTCCCGGAAGGGGACGCCTGCGCGATCTGCCAGCAGACGCTGTGCGAAGAGGAGTTGGCCGATGTCTTGGGCAAAGACTGGAGCACGGGCCATGCGGACGGCCCCTGCAAGTCGTGGTTCGACTGCCTGCAGGCCTGCACTTGCAACGATCAAACCTGTTACAGGGCCTGCACCGGCCACCTGGGTGACGGTGCGTGTCCGACCGCTTTCGCCCCCTTCGATGCCTGCTTCAGCGAAACGTGCCAGAGCACCTGCTCCTCGAGCGGGTAGATGAAGCCGCAACATCGCCAGCGCAGCTCTGCCACCGCCGAGACCACTCGTGTAGCTACCGAGGTCGTCGAGCTGAGAGTAGGCAATCTAAAGTGGATCGCGCCGTGGCAAGTGGGCGGCGCGAGTTAACATAGGGTCCAATCTCGGCCCTTCTGGCGCCAACTGCGCTCCGTTTCGGAGCCGCTGAGTGAATCCAAAGTAGGGGTCGGCCACGGCGAGGTGGTAGCGGCGCGAGATAGCACCGGCCGGGTGACGAGCTTCCTTGCACTTAGCAGGGGACCGCCCCGAGCCACCCCCTGGCGCCGCAGGCTCGGGCGAAGGGGCTCGCGGTGTGCCCGCCACACGCCGGCACGACGAGCGGTAACGCCCAGTTCGCGACCAGCAGCCGTGTCCGCCACCAGCGTTGCATGCCGGACGAGCCTAGCACCGCAGTTGCCGGTTGAAGTGACCTGCCGACGCCACGCCAGGCTGGGCAGCCCCGGGAATTTCCAGGCTAAAATCGACCCCAATGCCACTACGATGGCGGGGATGAAGCTTCGCAACGTCGTCGGTCTACTCGTGCTGGTGACAGCCGCGCTTTGCGCGACGGCTTGTGGTGGCGGCGCACTATCGCACGTCACCGAGCGAGCCGCGTTCGACCTCAATTGCTCAGGCA
>JAYUYU010000249.1:0-2537 GCA_043752365.1 Myxococcales bacterium
TCGGCGCTCTGCCGGCTCTTGGCTAGCGCTTTCTGCACTAGCGCGCGGTCGCTGGTCAGCTTGAAGGTCCAGTCGTCGTTCTGCTGCAGCTCGGGCGGCAAGAAGCGGTACCGCTCACGCAGGTCAAGCGGCGCCTTCAGGGTAAAGCCTTGGATGTGCTTTTCCCACTGCGGCGCTTCCAGGCGCGTTTCCTTGCTGAGCCCTGCTGGCTGATTGTCGAGCAGTTCTTGGAAGGCCTCTTCAGCGAACTCGAGGTCGGTTGCGAATAGACGTAGCGGTTCAGAGGTAGCCGGAGCCGCCGTGGCGTTGGGCGCGATGCCGTCGCCTGTCCACGATGACGAAGAGCCGCTGTTCGCTGGGGGCTGGCCGCCACCGGGGCTCGGAGCGGTCGCGGCGCTGGTCGCGGCATCGGGGCTCCACATATTCATCAGCGCTGCCAGAAAATCGGTGCCAGGCTCCACGTCAGGCAAGATGGCCTCCGGTGCCTCCCGCTGGCTGATACCTTCGGCGATGCGGTCTTCCTCGGCTTCGGCGTCGTGCAGGTTCAACAACCAGCGCGCGTCGCCCAGGTTCTTGTGCGCGACTTCCTCCTTTTGGATCAGCACGTCAATGACCCGCAAATCGCCCCGCAGCTCGGTATTGGAAGGACGACTGAGCAGGTAGTGCAGCTCGGGCACGTGCGCCTGACCGTAGCGGTCGATGCGGCCATTGCGCTGCTCGAGCGTGATCAGCGACCAGGGAATGTCGTAGTGCACCAGGCGGTGGCAAAAGTGGTGCAGGTTGATGCCTTCGCTGGCAGCGTCGCTGGCGAGCAAGATACGGACTGCGCTCTTCTCGCTGCCGAAGGCTTTGACCAGCTTCTGCTGCTCCTGATCGTCGAGCGTGCCGTGAAACACGGCGATCTCTTGCGCCTTGAGCTTCAGGGCCTTTGATAGCTGGTCCCGTAGAAGCTCCAGCGTCGCAATGCGCTCACTGAAGATGACGATGCGTTCCGAACCGTCGTGGGTCACACCCATCTGGCTGAGGAGCGCGACAAGGCGCGCCAGCTTGGTGTTCTTCTTGGCGGTGACCTTCTCCGCTGCAGCACGAATCCGAGTGAGCAGCTCGACGTCGTGCTTGGCATCGGCATCCAGCTCGCTACCAGTCAGTCGCTTGTGCTTCAGCCGCTCGCCGACTGTGTCAATCAAGGCCTCGGGCGAGGAGAGGAACGATTTCAGCAGCAAGGTGCGGAACAGAATGCCGCCGCCGCCCACGGGTTCGTCGGTCGGCGTCTCGTCTTGCCCGGGCAATCTGCGGCGCCGCGGCTGAATCGTTCGAAATTTGGCGGTCTGCAGTAGCTCGAACACCGCGTCTTCTTCGGCGCCGGCTTCCACGTGCTCGGGGTGAACCGCACGCTCGCGGAACGAGCCCTGCACCTGGCCTTGCACGTCCTTCTTGAAGCGGCGCACGAACAGCCCCGATACGTCCTCCGCCGTGTACTCGCGGTCGTCAGCGATGGCGGTGGGCTCGAGCAGGTTCATCAAGCTCGCGAAGCTCTCCTTCTTGCCATCGTGTGGCGTGGCGCTGGTTAGAATCAGCGCCTCCGAGGTGCGGCCGAGCAAGCCGGCGAGCTTGGCTCGCTGCGAACGCTGCGCTGCTCCGCCACGCCCGCGCACGGCGACGTGCTGGCATTCATCGACCACGACGGCGTCCCAGTGACACGCTTCCAAGAAACGCCGGTACTTCTCGTCCTTCTTCAGCGTGTCGATCGAGATGATGGCGCGGTCGAAGTAATAGAAGGGGTTGTGATTCGCGGGGATTTTGCGCTGCACCCGCTCCAAACCAATCGAGTCGAGGCGGACCAGCGGGATAGTGAAACGGGCCCATAGCTCTTCCTGAAACTGCTCGAGCACGCTCTTCAGCGCCACGACCAGAATGCGGCGGCCGCGCCCACGTCGAATCAGCTCGCTCAGCAGTACGCCGACCTCGATGGTCTTGCCGAGGCCGACGCCGTCAGCGATCAGGATGCGGGGCCGCGGCTGCGCGAGCGCCTTGCCGGCTGGTACCAGCTGATATTCTGCCGGGTCCATGGCGCCGTGGTGGCCGCGGTACAGGCGGGCGTCGGTGGGCGGCGACTGGCGAAACAGACTTTCGAGGTAGAGCCGCGTGCGTCGGTAGCCGGGCGAGGGATCAGGCACCAGCTCGGTCTGCTCGGGCTCGAGCACGCGCATCTCCTTGTCCAGATCGGTCAAGAAGATGGAGTTTTTGTTGCGGACGAGCTCGCTCAGTCCGGTGACGTGCACGGCGGTGTCGCCCGTGGACGTCTGTTCGGCTTTGCGGACGATCCACTCCTCGCCTCGGATCTCGACGCGCGCGCCGGGCGCAAAGACCACGCGGTTGGGTTTTGACTCAGCTCGCGAGAGCGCCATGACTCGACTCTTCCAGGGCCAAATACGCCAGCACGGCCTTCATGATCTGCTTGTCGTCATCGAGCCCGCCAATGTCCAGATCGTTTTCGACGTCGTCCCAGCTAACGAAATAGTGCACGGCGGCGTGCG
>JAYUYU010000250.1:0-15700 GCA_043752365.1 Myxococcales bacterium
TTGAGATTATCGACGTACGAGGAGACGCGCTTGGCGTACCAATTGTCCATGCTGGTCAGCGTCGGGATGTCGTTGTCGTGAGAAGCTGCATGATGCGGCTTGGTAAAGTCACCGGGGATGCCCGTGTTGGCGAGCCAGGGCATGAACGTGTCCGCGCGCGAGGGCGCGGTGATGATGGTAACCACACGCGTAAGGTCACAAGCCAGAGCTCGCATGGTCATCTCCTGCCAGATGTCGTGGCGCTCGATGATGCTGTCCATCATGTGGTCCTGGACGTTCTCTTCCATGCCGCCGGCGTTGCGCACGACGAGCGTGCCCGCTCCCATGGTGGGCCTGGTAGGGGGAGCGCAGAGTGCTCCACTCTGACCGTCCATACGGGCAATCTTCGCTTCCAGCGAGCGCAGACCGGTGAGGTGAGCGTCCAGCCGAATCCTGTCGGCTGCGCTCAGGCGCGTCTGCAGGCTAACCAGCTCTGAATCCAACTCATCCAGCACGCTCGCCTGCCGCGCCCGAATGCGCGCCAGAACAGCCGGATCCGTGGTCCCCGCCTTCACGCCGCCGAAGATGCGGTCGAAAGCGTCGGCCGGACTGGCCTCCGGCGTGAGCGGCGTGCCCGGCCCAGAGTACGACAGACGGGTATACAAGCTGCCGGGAGAGTTCTTGACCGCGAAGTTCAGCGAGCCCTCGATGATCGGAACTCCTGCTGCGACATGCGCTTGCGCGATCAGCTGATCCACGGAGGGGCCGCCACCCCAGCCAGTGCCCTGACACGAGGCGCTCTGGAAACACGCACCGTGCTTGAACGTGTCGCCCGGGAGGGCTTTACAGCCGCTTAGAGTCGTGGCGAAGCCGAGAGCGTGGGGGTCACCATTACTGATTTCGGCAGCCCTGCTGCCCAGGCCGGTGACGAACAGCATGTCCGCGCGGTGTTTCTCCAGCCCAGAATAGATCGGACCCAGTTGGTAAGTGGGACCTTCGCCGGTAGGCCGACTGCCGCGGGGCGAGCCGTTCACGGTGACGAAGAAGACCATGCGCTTGACGGTCTCGAAGGCGGCGTGCGCCGACTTGGGAGTGAGGGCCTCCAGCACTGGTAGCGCCAGTGTCGTTCCGCCCGCCGCCAATAGGAACTTGCGCCGTGAAAACTCTACGATCACTTGTGCCTCGCGCTGGGGCTGATGGGGATGATGGCCTTTTTCATGATCTTTCCTTCACGTTCAGCGCTGCTACTTGGCAAGATCCACCCGGTAGCGGAAGCCGTCGCTGGTCGCGATGCCAATCATGAGGTCGTGTAGGTTCTGTTGCGAGCCCTGGAAGCGGCTCAGCAGGCTGTTGATGGTGCAGGTGTCGGCCATTTCCTCGCCGTGTCCCATCGAGTAGCGAAACCAGTTCAGGACCAGGCAGTCCTGGACCTCGGGTAGGCCTGCAAGCTTCTGTCCGAGCTCGGCAGGTCCGCTTACTAGTGCCGCATTGGGGTCGGCGTTCCCGGCCAAGGAGTCCACCAGGGTGAGCTCACCGCGCGTGTCGATGGGTTTGCCGCCATCCAGGTCGCGCCAGCGGCCGAGCTCGTCGTAGTTTTCGAGCGGGACACCCAACGGATCCAGGTACACGTGGCAGCCCTTGCAGGTAGGGTCCGCTCGATGCTGCTCGAAACGCTCCCGCGTCGTGGTGCCAGGCGTCACCTCGGGAACTACGATCTTCAAGTTCATGGGCGGTGGCGGCGGCTCGAAGCAAAGTAGTTGTTTGCGAATGAGTTCGCCTCGCCGGACGGGCGCGCTCTGGTTCGGGTGCGCTTGCCCCGCAAGGATGGCGGGGGAAGTGAGTAGCCCAAAGCGGTGCGGCACGTTTTCTATGCGCGCGAAGCCGTCCCCGGTCGGATGCTGCAACCCGTAAAACTGAGCCAGCTTCGGGGACACGAACGAGTGGCTGGCCGTGAGCATGTCGCGCAGGCTGCCCTTGGCATCGAAGATGCTCTTCATGAAGAGCACTGATTCGGTGATCATGTCCGCCGACATTTGTGCGTCCCAAACCGGTGTCGTCGGTGCGACCTTCGGCACTCCGTACACTCGGTCCAGGTGGAGCCACTGCGTGTGAAAGGTGCTGATGGTGGCGTCGAACTTGGGGTGCGCCAGCATGCGTGCGGTCTGCGCGGCGACTCCGTCCTTGGTGGAAAGCTGCTTCGCGTCCGCAGCCGCGAAGAGCTCGGCGTCGGGCATCGTTTGCCACAGGAAGTACGACAGGCGGGTGGCGATCGAGTAATCGGACAGCGGCACGACCTGGCCCGGTACCGTGCCTTCCCCATCGAGCTCGATGCGATAGATGAAGTTCGCAGATTGGAGCATGCGCCCCACGACCCATTCCAGGCCTTCCTCGAACGTACCGCCCGTTGACCCAGCCACGAAGCGTCGATGGTAGTCAGCGACCTCGGCCTCGGACAACGGCCGGCGGAACGCGCGCTTGCCGAAGTCCGCGATGAACTGCTTCGCGCAATTATCAGCGTCGGCGGCGCATGGCAGAGCCAAGCCACCACGGCCGCGGAAAGCGGTCGCCATGGTTTCCGCAGCCTTCAAGTAGGCTTCCACGTGCAGCTCGGTGGTCTGGTAAGCGTCGGCGTTGTTCAGATAGCCCAGCGACTCTTCGGCGACCGGAAAGCCCTTGTTGGCGGGCAAGGTCGCGTCGTTCAGCAGGTCCAATACGGTGTTGTTGTATTCCGTGTCAGTCAGGCGACGTAGCGGAGTGCGACCAGGCGCGGGCTGGGTGGCGCAAGCTGCGGTGGGGTTGGTCGGCGACGTTCCACTGCCGCCCGTGCCACCGCCAGGAGTCGCTCCACCGGGCTCGGTCTCACTGGCGGCACACCCAAGAGCGATCGCTGAAAGTACCGTTGCGAGTCCGACGTGCGTCGTCTTGAAGGTCATGGGCGCGGATTCCCTAAGTGGTTGGATGCTGCCTGGCTGACGCCGGTTAGACGGAGAGCGGGACAACTGTGGGCGTGCTGCAGCTCGAGGAATCAGAGCGGCTGGGAGGAGCGCCGGGTTCCGGTTCGGACATGCAGCCTCTTGGTGCCCAAACCACTCGCTTTAGTTAAGGTTATTGTTGGACGAAAAACCCAGACTCGCACCTGAACCCGCCAGACTCGCCCTCCAATAGGTCAATAATTTCGGAGACTTCGAGCCGAAAACAGGAATTCCGCGTTAATAAATAAACTTTAGCATGTCGAAGGCAATGGCCACCGGGCGCGTCAACCTTCGAGGCCTACACGGGACCACACTCGAACGAGTAGGCAGTCGCACCCGAGCCCTCCGGCAGCGCGGAATCTCCCCAAGCTGCACGTAGCGTCCCTACCACCGGCGGCGCTCGTGTCGTCAACGCCGCGATTCCCGCCGCTCGGGCTTGCGCTACGGAAGCTCCTTGAGCTCGATGTCCTTGTACTCGAGCGGTTGGCTCTCGGACTGCAGTGAGAGGTACCCGCCCGTGACCGCCTTGTTTTGGTAAGTGGGCCCGCTGATCGTGAGTACCGGTGTGGTCATGTCCGGGTATTGAAATACTTTCGTATCGCCCGCGACGTTGACCTCTGCTTCAACGGTAGTCCATTCCGCAGCGGCGCGGGCGGGTCCACTTTTGGAGTCGTGACAGTTGCCGTCGGGAGTAGCCAGGCCGTGCAGCATATTCATCCTCATGCCGCCGGGCTGGCAGAGGTTGGCGTTGTTCGTGCCGCCCGAGCTGGGAGTGCCAAGCAGCTGAATCTCGATCGCTGGCGGGAACATCGGATCGCCGGTTACGCTGGCCGGGTCGATGCCGAAGATCATCAGCCCCGTATTGTTCCTGCCCCAACCCACCGCATTGTCTGCTTGCGGTTCGACGAACCGATACGTCACACGCACCCGGTAGTTGGTTAGGAACTTGTCGTAGTAGAGCAGACCACAGCGTTCGTCGAAGGTGCCCCCGGGATAGTCCTCGTAAGTGACTTTGAGGACCTTGGCCACGGGGTCCGCCCGGAACGTGTTGTAGGGGTCCGCCTTGTACGCCGACTTGTGTATCAGTGGGTACCAACCGGTCAAATCAACGCCGTTGAAGATCTTGACCCAGCCGTCATTACCCGCGCCACCCGCGCCGCCACCCGCGCCGCCGCCACCGCCACCTGCTCCTGCGGAACCGCCAGCACCGGCAGCGCCACCGGTGCCTTGAACTCCGGCAGTCCCTGTCGGGCCGACTCCATTGGCACCACCAGTGGCGCCTGCGCCTCCGCTTGGTGGTGCCTTGCCACCAGCGCCCGTGGAGCCAGCCGCGCCAGCTGCGCCCCCCGACCCGGTCTGGGTAGGAAGCGAGTCGTTCGAGCTACACCCGACCGACAGCAAGAACGCAGCGGCGGCAGAGACTCCGCGGATTGGCTTTTTCATTAGGTAGTTCCTGAGCGCCATCGCGAACGCCGCGACTGCCGTCACACGGTCAGAATGTCGAGTGGGCCAGAGCTGCACCAAGTGGGGTCGCCAAACGAGGGCAGGTTGGCGTCCAGCGCCTTGATCGCCGACATGTAGAGGTTGTTTGGCTTGCCATTGCCTTCCCAGCCCCCGAAGCGCTTGTAGATGCCGCCGCGGACCTTGACGCCGGCGCCGCCGAACACCAGCAGCGGCAGATTGTGCTGGTCGTGCTCAGCTCCTTCCCCCTCTTCCGACGTGTACATGATGAATGTGTTGTCCAGAAGCGAGCCTCCATTGGGATCGGCGGCGTCCGGGGTGTTCATCAACGTTTCGATGAAGGCTGCCGTGTGCTGAGCGTAGAACTCCTCGACCATCGTCAGGAATTCGCGACCGGTCTCGTTCGCACCATCGGTGTGAGTCACATCGTGGTGGGCGCGGACGGCGTTGGGGTCTCCGCCGAAGCCTTTAAAGCCTACGGTACTCGTGCCAGGGGACCATAAGAAGTTGACGATGCGCGTCAAATCACACTGGAATGCAGCCCTCACCATATCGAAGTGAGCTTTGCCCACCTGCGCACTACGGTCGTCGTCCCCCAGCTTGGTCGTGCCGCGGCCGTCGAAGTCTACCTGCTGGCCCCCGCTCAACGTGTCGCTGGGCGCTAGGACGTCGCCAAAGCAGGCTCCGGACACCGGGGGCGTCGCGAACCGCGCTTCGAGCACGCGCAGCGCGTCGGTGTGCGCGTCGATCCGGGACCGCTCGGCTGCAGGGGCAATTGCCTTCAAGCGCGCTAAGTCGGAAGTCACGAAGTCCAGCACGCTCTTCTTTTCGTCCTTAAGCCGTTGCCAAGCTACGTCGTCGTGACCCGCGCCAGCGACCTGACCCTGCAGTTGAGTGAACACCGAATACGGATTCATGTTGGGGGCCACGCCGGGGTCGCGAGCCTTGAAGTAAGACAAGCGCCGGCTAGAGTACTCATTGCCCTCCACGCGATCATCTACACCCAAGTGCAACGCAGGAATGGCTCCCACCAGGTGCGGGGTCGTTCTGATAAGTTCCTGGTCGAAAGAGGGACCCTCGGGCATGGGATCGTCACCGCCATTGCCGGGCCAAAGCTCCTTGGTCGTCTGTCCCGTGGCTAAGACGACTGAGTAGCTCTCATGGTGACCCCCCGCGCCCTTCTGGATGTCCACGCCGTCGAGCACGACCATGCGTGAGCGAACATTGTTGAATTTGGATAGGATGCGCGTTGCTTGCCAGTCGGTTTCGACGGCTGGCGGCGCCGCCAGGAACCAGTTCTTGTAGATGGTTCCTACGCCACGATGGATCCTCATGCAGCGCTTCGGCGTGAGACCCTCGGCGGCGGCCTCGGCCATCTTCAGCCAACCCCCGAGTGCCGAAGCAATGCCACCGGCGCCCGCACCCCAAAGTAAATTGCGTCGCTTGATTTGGTAGGTGCTCATTGTCCGTCTCCTTCACGTCGCACGAGAAACATCTCTGAGGTGGCGACCGCTCGGACCAGGGCGTCGAAGCGATGATCCAAAGCGCTGAACTTGCTGGTCGCATCGGTCGCAGCGCAGGCCGAGCTTGCCGAGGCTTGACGCGTCGCGAAGCGTAGGACGGTGGATGCGATGCATGACGCGAAGCCGGGCTGGCTGCTCAGCTGTTGGCCTAGAGCTTGGGGTCCGTCGACAACGACTCCCGAAAAGCTTGCGTCGACGCCACTCAAGTCGCCGCGCGCAACCTGACCGGCATCGAAGCGACCGATCCGATCGAATTGATTAAGCGCCATTCCAAGCGGATCGAACGATGCATGACAGCCGCCGCACGGCTGCTGGCCTGCCCGCTCGGCCGCGAGCTCGGCCTCGGAGCGGCTCGACTGTGCCTGTTCTTCCAGCTTGGCGTTGAGCTCCGTATTGCCGACGGGGGGAGGCGGTGGCGACCCCAAGCAGAGGAAATTGATACGGATGGACTTGCCGCGCTTGATGACGGAACCCGTGTTTGCTTTCGCCTTGCCCGCGAGCAGGCTGCCATGTGTTAGCAGGCCGGCGGCGGGAAAACTGCCGAGCGGAGTCTTCACGAAAGCGCTACCCGTTCCAGTGAACGGCACATGATAGACCTTGTCGGCTAACTCCTGATTCATGAATGTATCCCGCGACAACACGAGATCGAGCGCGGAGCGAGGATTCTTCCAGAGCACGTCGTCGATCAGCAGTGAGCTCTCCTGGTAAAATGACTCTCGCAGCGAGTCGGTGAAAAGAGCTTGGAAGCTGCCATCGACTGCTGTCGTCGTGCGAATATCGTCGAGGTGGTATTGCTGCATCAGTAGCGAAGTGAGCCGCGCCTGGGCGAGCGGCTGGGCCAGCAAGCGCTGAACCTGTTCCGCCACCTGCTCTTTCGTACTCAGCTGACCCGAGCGCGCCGCCTGGTACAGCTCGGAGTCTGGAATCGAGTCGAGCAGAAAGAAGGAGATTTGACTTGCGACCTCGTAGGCGTCGAGAGCCCAGGCCCCTGCGCCGCTCGGCAGCCCGAGCTCCTTCAAGTACAAGGTCGACCCAGCCTGCAATATCGCCTCCACCGCTAGCTGGATCCCGCGCTGGAAGCTGATGACGCGTCCCCTCGCGTAGGGCAACGCCATCAAGCCTTCAAGTTCGACCGGGTCAATGGGACGCCGGTAGGCGCGCTCCATGAATGCGCCGAGCGCTTGCCTGGCGCAAGTGTCAGTTTGGTCTGCGCCGCTGCAACCGACCATGGCGTCGAGCTTCGGCCCGGTCAGGGTCTTGGCGGCGGCCACGGCGACGCGCTCGTAGGGCGTCGCGTCGTTCAGGGTCGGTATTCCGTTGGCGAATACGTCGCTGCGCTGAAACTGCTGACGATCCGCCGTCGACACGGTGTCGGGGCCCAGCAGGTCCGTGACGGTGTTGAGGTAGCTCTGCATGTCGAGCAGGAAGAACCGCTGGCCCGGCAGCTCCGAGAGGCACGCGGGGGGCGCCTGACTTGATCCCTGGTCGCCAGGCGCGTTCGGTCCGCCAGCGCTTGTGCTTGTGCTTGGACCTGCGGAAGGCTGCCCAAGTTCACCTGTGCAACTGAGTAGCAGCGCCGCTGAGGCGGCGGCGCTCAGGAGGCATTCGCGAGCGTTTAAACGTATCGGTTGGCGCATGTAGACCACCCACTTTCATTGCAGCGATGCAGCGATGTCTGGTCTTTGTCACTCCATGTTCGGGGAACGGGTCAGAAATAATCGCGCCTTGCTCGGCAAACCGGGCCGTGTCTCGACCGCACATGAAAGTTGAAAATTTCTCAAACAAAAGTTCTCGCTGCTGGGCCAGCGGAAGTTTGTCCCGATTTGCCGCTACCTCGTGTGGACGCCGCCCCGCGATGGTCGACTACGAGTACACCAGTGCGTTCGAGAGCTTCTGCCTAGCGCGTCAAGTCGCTCGCCCAGCCAGCGTTATCGCTCCAGCGGAGTGACAAAGTAGGGCGATTCACCGAGCGCGAAACTGGCAGCCAGCTCAGCCTGGCTAAGTGCGGCGCGGTAGATGCGGAACTCGCGCAGGCTGCCGCCGAAGCCGCCGTCGACGACGAACTGCGACCGACCCAGCCAATTGTTGACGTCTCGCACCGAGGAAAGTGGCTCGCTTAGCAGTGTTACTCCTTGCTGTACTCCACCCAAGTAGAGCCGCAGCTCCCCCACCTGCTGATCCACCACCACCGCCACATGCGTCGTCACACTGAGGGGAAACGCGACGGGCGCGTCGACGCGAACCTCCGCGCCGAGCTGCGTGTTGAGGAAGGCGGTGCGGAAGACCTCCTCGGCGGCGAGAAACAGGTAACTCTCGCCATTGCCTTGCTGGGTGTCGCCCCCCGTGCTGACGCCGAAATCGAAAATCCTGTCCCACGCCTTGCGTTTCGGTGGTTCCCGGCTCACCCAGACTTCGAGAGTCGCGCTCGACAAGGCGCTCAAAAGGCCATCGGGCAGCTCGGCGTACTGATTCGTATCGCCGCCTTGCAAGACGAGCTCACCTGTTCCCGAGAGCGCCGCGTTGATGGCCGTGCCGTCAGCGCCTCCCACCGAGTCCACGACCCTGAACCCCGTTCCGTCAAACCCATAGCGGTGCGCGAGCGAAACCGCCAGTGAGCCACACGCTGCCTCCGGGACCCCGCAGCCACAAAGACCCGGGGCTGCCTTTTCGATATCTTCCGGACAATCGTCCCTGACGACCTCCATTGCGATCGGATCGCCACAACTCGCCAAGCTCGAGAGGGCACCCAGCACCAGGACCACCCGCCCGGCAGCCAAAAGGCCAGCTGCAGGCAGAAACGTCGGCGCCGCTTCATCGCGCCCCCTGCCGCTATCGACGGGGGCTGGGCTCGCGGCGAGAAACACGACAGACGCCGTCATTCGCCCTCAGTGTCCTGGGCGCCAGCACCGGTGAAAAGCGTTTTCTTGCTTGCACCCGAAGCCCGACCCGACTTTGGCGGGCTTCGGGCGAAAGTCGGCTGGTGTCCAGGGCAGCCACCTACCTGGAAGCGACGCGCATTTGCGCCTCATCGCAGCCGTTTGACGTGGGTCGTGAACTCTTCAACGCAGCTGAGCGCCGGGCACGCAGCTTGCGCTTGAGCGAGCGCGCCCAACTAGGCCTTCAAGAGTTGGGCGATCTTCGTCGGCGGCGCACCGGTTAGGTTTGTGCCGAAATCGTCAATGCCTAGTCCGTAAATGTCGCTCAATAGCGTGAAGTAGAGGTCGCGCAGAGGTTGCTTGTCGAGCACTAGGTGCTGGTCGTTCTGCAAGCCTAAATTGGCGCCGCCGAGAAGCGCGGTCGGCAGCTCGCTCGCCAGGTGATTGCCCCCGTGCATGGAGGCGCCGAGCATGACGACCGAGTTGTCGAGCAGGCTAACCCCGGGGGCTTCGTCGATGGCATCGAGCTTGCGGCACAGCTCCGCCACTTTGCCGACGTTCCACCAGGTGATGGTGGCGAAGTCGTCACCCGTGTGGTGCTGGGCCATGTGGTACTCGGGACAAGTACCCCCTTTGATCGTCGAGCCTTCGGCGGTGAAGGTTCGGGTCGGCACGTGGTCGTAGGTGAACTCCGAGCGCTCGTCCTCCAGCATGTATGAAATGACGCGCGTGACGTCGCACTCGAACGCCATGACGATCAAGTCGTTCATGGCGTCGGCGTGTAGGCCTTTGTCGTAAGTAGCCGTGGTTTGACGTGGTGCCAGCGCGGACTGTTCGACTCTGGAGACGCTGGGTGGGGCCAACGAGTTGCAAGCGAGGCCTCCCATGCCCGCCGACACTCCCGTCACGCGGCGCTCGACCGCGCGCACCGAGTCGAGAAACTCGTCCAGGCGTCGCTGATCGCTGATGCCGAGCCGCGCCCGTGTTCGCTGAGCGTTTTCTAGCACCGCGTCCAGCACGCTCTGGTCCCGAGCCAAGCGCCTGCGGGCTTCGATCGTTGCCGGGTCGGTGGGATCGGTCGGGCGAGCCACGCCGACGATTCGTTCGAAAACCTCGAGCGGATCCACCACTTTATACATGGGCTGCGTTGCGCTCGCCCAAGAAACGCTACGACTGCTGGAGCACGGCTCGCCGTCGCAGCTGCCGAGCGGTGTGGACAGACCGACCTGCAGCGAGGCGAACGCCGTCTCGGCGCCGAACGCTTCATGCCGCGTCAAGACTTGGTCGACCGACACGCCATTGGCCTCCTGGCTCGCTAGCTGCGTTCGCACCTCGGCTGCGTTCACGCAAGTCAGCCAGGCGCCCGCCAGGCGGCTGTGGCTCGGCTCGACGCTGGCAGAACCGTCGGCATTGAACACCGAGCCGTTTTCGAGACCGGTCACAACACTGAGCTTTGCCTTGAGCGCAGCACCGAACGGCTCCAGCACCGAGGACAGCTGCCAAGCGTCGCCACGGCCGGCAATGGTCGGGCGCCAGAACTTGCCGGCGCCGTTGGGCAAAAAGATCGGCAGGAAGCGCCGGGGCTGGTTGGCGGCTTGCGCCTGCACCGCTCGGGGAGCGAACGACTCCAGCCACGGGAGGGCGAGCGCTACACCCGCGCCGCGCAATAGAGCTCTTCGAGAAAGGCAGCGAGTCACGGCTGGACGCTCACTGGGCCTTCGCCACGGCGAAAGCGAAATGGTTCGGTCAAGACCAGCGCTCGGATCAGCTGGCGAATGCTGGGAGTCTGCCCGGAACCACGCCATTCCTGTTGTGCTCGCTCGAGGTAGGGTGCGTCACTAGCGCTGACGAGGCGCCCCAGCCCGTAAGTGAACAATTTCTTGCCCAGGCATTCTCCAAACCGGGGATCGGCAGCAACGACGCTCGCCAAGCCTTCCAGCCCCGTGAACGCCAGGCCTTCGGGATGCGATTCAGAAGCAGGCAGTACCGCAGAGGCGTCGACGGCCGTACCGTCCGGGTATTCGCTACGGAACCGGCCGATGGCGTCGTACTCCTCCAGGGCGAGCCCGTACGGATCGAATAGGGCATGGCAGGAAGCGCACTCGGGACTCTCTCGATGCCGTTCGAGATTCTGGCGGACGTTGAACGTCGTAGGGTCCACGCCTCCGTCTTCGAGCTTGGGCACGTTCGGGGGCGGCGCGGGGGGCTCCGCGCACAGCAAGTTGCTCAAGATCCAACGGCCGCGGAGCGAGGGCGACGTTCGCCGGTCGGGCGACGACAGCGCTAAAAAGCCGGCCAGCCCGAAAAAGCCGAAGCGCCGGTCGTCCTTGTATTCAAGACGCACCGGACCCGCCACGCTCGGCGTTGGCATGCTGTAGAAATAGGCGAGTTCCTGCTCTACGTAGTTGACGTCCGCCAACGGGAACTCGAACCACGAACGCTCGCTGCGCAGAAACTCCGAGAAGTACAGAAACATCTCGTCGCCTGCTGCGCGCGCCACGGACGCATCCCAACCATATAGCTCCGGGATGACGGCAGCGGCATGCGACGCGACCTGACGTGCGCCTAACCATTGGCCTGCAAACTGCGTGACAAAGCGCTGGGATTTCGGGTCCTCGAGCAGGCGATCGACCGTCGCTGAAAGTGTGGCCGGCTCTGCCAACGTGCCGGCGGCGGCGGCCAGCAGCAGAGCTTCGTCGGGCGCGCTGCTCCACAGAAAGTAAGAAAGGCGCGACGCCAACTCGAACGAATCTAGCGGGTGGGCTTCGGCTGATTGAGGCTGCGCATCAATCTCGATGCGATAGAGAAACTCGGCGCTCGACAGCAGGGCTTCGAAGGCGAGGGTCAGCGCGGCGACTGGGCTGTCACCGAGCGTGAGCGCTGCGTCGTAGACTCGCTGGTAGGTGGCGAGCTCCTCGACCGCGAGCGGGCGCCGGAACAAGCGTAGCCCGGCCGCCTCGATACTAGCGGCAACGCAGGCTGGCTCGCTCAGCTCGCAGGAGACGAAGCGCGCGCGAAGCTCGTCGGACGCGAACACCTCCTTGGCCAATGTCTTGGCGGCGTTGAAGTAGCGATCGTACTGGACTTCATCGACGCCCAAGACTGACGCGATGTTGTCGAAACCGGCTACCTCGCCGCCTCGCCAGCTGCCGTTCGCGGGCTGAAGTGACGTGCCCAGGACGTCCTCGACGGTTGCATTGTACTCGACCGTATTCAGCCGATGCATGTCCTTTCGCCCTGGGTCCATGGTTGGGGCGGTGCCGCCCGAGCCTGCGCCCGCGCTTCCCAGCGGGCCAGGTCCAGAGCTGTTGCACGCGAGCGCCGCTTGCCCGAATAGCAGGAAGGCACTGAGCACCGCGAGGCGTGCTGGCTGACGCGGCCGACTCTCTGTCATCCGCTCGCGGCTCCACCCCGCGTTGCGCGATACGGGCTCTCGTCGAATTCCACCACGGCGACCTCCTTGGATCTCATAGCACCCCGCGACTGATGGCGCCCCGGGCAGAGATTGCAGAGCGATGCTTGGAAATTGCACGCGTCGTTTTGCAATAGACGGCACTGCCGTGCGGGAGCAGGGCCGGGCATGACGTCCAGAACCGCGACGCCCGTCGCCGCGAGCAGCTCGGTCGTCCAGGTCGCGACCGTGCCGCGCACGGCGATGCGGCCCCGCGCGACGAGCTTCGCGATCTCCCAGAGCGTGATGGAGGCGATGGCAAGACCCCGCTGGGACGTGCGCGCTCCATCAGCCAACCGCGTTCACCGCTGCATGGCTGGACGCGCTCGCTGCGTTTCAGCTCGGCGGCTAGCGCGTCCAGCCGCGCCCGGTTCCTGCGCAGGCCCGCACGCCTGGTTCGGAAAGACCCCATACCAACTTGAGCGTCCGGAGAGTCCTCTCGTTTACGTCCGCAGGCTGATACTGTCCCGCCCGCCTGACTCTCTCACCCCGGCGGTTTAGCGGAATGTCTTTCTCAGCGCGCGTATTGGGCTTGCTCGTCTTCTTGACCTCCCTGCCAGCTCTCGCACAATCACCCATCAACGAGGTGGCGCGTGCCCACTTCACGGCTGGTGTGAACCTCCTTCAAGATCCGGACGGAGCGCGCTACGAGGAAGCCTATCGCGAATTCCGAGCCGCCTACGCCGAGTCGCCTTCCTGGAAAATTTTGGGCAACCTGGGCATCAGCGCGATGAAGCTGGAGCGCGACGGGGAGGCCATCGAAGCCTTCGAAAAGTACCTGACCGAGGGTGGCTCGCAGATCGAAGCGGACGAGCGGGCGCAGTTTCAGCGAGACTTGGCGACGCTTCGCGCAGGAGTCGTGCGGCTTAGCTTCGACTCAGCGCCGTCCGGTGCACTCATCGAAGACGAGCGCCAGCCTTCCACCGGCTCGCCGATCAGAAACTCGTACGGGCCGCTCAACCAGAAAATGGTGCTTGGTGTCCGCGCCGGGCGGCACCGATTCACGGCTCGTTTAGCGGGGCGGCAAGACGAAACTTGGGAAGTCGAGCTGAGCCCCCGACAACAATTGGCGCATTCGTTCCAGCTTTCCAGCTCGCCTGCTGCTGGTTCGGGCGCAGTATCGCGCGCGGACACAAGCCAGCCGGCGGCGCCACATCAGGGCGGCGACGGCCTGCGCGTGGCGTCCTACGTTGCGTTCGGCGTGGGGGCGGTGGGTCTCGGCGCGGGCACTTTTTTCGGCGTCCAAGCCAAAGGCAAGTACGACGACGCCAACCAACTCACCAATGACAACTGCGGATCCGGCGGCGACTGCGGGCTCACCACCGAGAACTACGGCCGTTGGAAAGATTGGGGCGACAAGGCAGATGGCGCCAAGACTCTGTCGCTTGCAAGTTTCATCGTTGGCGGCGTGGGAGTGGCAACCGGCGTCACGCTACTCGTATTGAGCAGCGGCAAGAAGACGCATGCGGAGGCGGCGACTATCGAGCCATTGGTCGGCCTGGGCAACTTTGGCCTACGCGGGAGTTTTTGAGATGTTCCGACTAAGTGTTCCACGGCTTTTGATTGCTGCGGCGCTCACCGCGGGCCTGATCGCTCCCGCGTGCGGCGGGCTCGACTCTCGGAGCGTCTTCGATATTGACGCTGCCGCAGGACGCAACGCTGGCGGTAAAGCGACAGCGGGCGCCAAGACCTCGGGCGGTCAGCCCGCGGCAAGCGGAAACGCGGGCTCGTCGGCGGGCGAAGTAAGTGCCGTCGATGGCGGCGCGCGGTCCGGCGAAGGCGGAGCGGGTCCAAATGCCGGCGGCGGCGCGCCCGGCAGCGATGGCGCGCCTCTCGGTGCCTCGTGCGCAGTTGCCGACGAATGCGCGAGTGAGCATTGCAGCGACGGCGTGTGTTGCGACGCCGCTTGCACCGGCGTGTGCGCCACGTGCAACGCGGCCGGCAAGTGCGGCGCACCTTCGGACGACTCCGAATGCCCCGTTGTCACCTGTAACGTCGGCGGCAACGAATGCATCAACTACGAAAGCGAGATCGCCACCGCGCGCTGCAAGTCCGTCGGACTTTGCAAAGCCGCGGAGGATTGCGCGTCTCCTGGAAAACCTGCCGGCACAGCCTGCAACATCGCCAGCTCCAATTTTTCGCTGTGCAACGGCACGGGAACCTGCACCGTTCCCGTGGTGAGATGCGGCGCAGCGGACTGCGCCATTGGCGGCAAAGTTTGCTGCTTTCGCCGCTCGGGCGCCACGACCAGCCAGACCTGTGACGCTGTTGCCAACTGCGCGGAAACGTTTCCGGCGGCTGAGCCGGCCCGTACGCCCACGGAGTGCGACGAGCATGCTGATTGTCGCACGGGCTACCTGTGCTCGTACGTCAGCGCATCCGGCGGCAGTCACATTTCTTGCCGGCTAGCGGGGGAAGCCAACGTCAACAACACCTATTCCGATTGGTACGAGGTGTGCCAGTCGCCCGCAAAGACGAACGCTTGCAGCGGCGGCCGCGTCTGCGCGCTCACCACGACCGCCTTTCCTGGCTGGAAGTTCTGCGAACACCTACCCACCGACTGAAAAAGGGCCGAGGGGACTTGCTCGCGAAGCAGCAATTGCGACGGGGTGGCCGACTATGTACCTTGAGTCATGAAACCGACGCCGGGTAGTCCGCAGACCTTTTACCGCTGGGAAGACGCGAGCGGGCGGGTGCACATCGTCTCTTCACTCGAGAATGTGCCGCAGGCAGAGCGACCCAAGGCGGCTGCCGTGGTTTTGAATCCAGAAGAGTCGCCGACGCTGCCAAGCTTGCACAACGGGGCGTCGTGGCGACCAGATTGGATCTCATTTGGCGTGGGGTTTGGCGTCGCACTGATGGTGGCGATGCTATTCAAGGTATTGCCGAATGGGCTTCGCATCGCGTCGCGCGTCGCCATCGTGGTGGGCGTGGGCATCGCGCTGACGGGGCTGTACTTGGGGGCCGTGCGCGGCTCCACCGGCGCCCCTGGGGCTAGCTTGCTGACGTCGCCCGGCGCCTTGATCGACGACGCGAAGGGCGCCGTCAAACAGATGAATTTGCGGCAAAAGCAGCAACAAGAAGAGCTGGAAAAAATCCAGGCGGAGCGCTAGCACCGGTCGAGGGCCGCTGCCGCAACCCGCTCACTCCGTCAGCGATCGCACGTCGGTGCTCAGGCACCGTGGTAGTTCACCATCCACTGGATGCCGAAGCGATCTGTCAAATGCCCGTAGTAGTCGCCCCAGAACTGATCGGCGAGGGGCATTCCCACCTTGCCGCCTTCGGACAGCGCGGCGAAAAAGCGGTCGGCTTCATCGCGGCTCGATGGGTGAATCGAAATACTCATGTTGGTCCCGGCCACATGTGGGGGACCCATGCCCTCCATCGTGTCGCTGGCCATGATGCGTCCGCCCCCAGGCAGCTCGAGCCCTACATGCA
>JAYUYU010000251.1:0-2531 GCA_043752365.1 Myxococcales bacterium
CATGATCAAGGTGGGCTTCTGCAGCTTCTGGATCAGGTTGGCGACCGTGAAGGTCTTGCCGCTGCCGGTGATGCCGAGCAACGTCTGGTACTGCGCGCCTGCCTCGAAGCTCTTGATCAAGCTCGCGATGGCGGCCGGCTGGTCACCTTTCGGCGTAAACTCGCTGCGCAGCTTGAAGGCCAGGCCCATGGGATCTGGAAGAGTTAGTCGGTCCAGACGTTGGCGCAAGGCCAGGAAAGCATAGCTCCTGACAGCCGCTCGTCAGTGATGGCGAAAAATAGCTCCAATTCCGCTGGGGTCTTTCGCCGGCGGGCCCGCGAGGCTTGACTGGCGGGGTGTCAGTGAGCGGTTGCGGCGCGTAGAATTCTTGCGATGAGGCGTCTCGGGCGGCTCTTGGGCAGGCGTCGCCGGACTTGCTCAGGGGAACAGCGGTAGCTCCGGCAAGCCGAGCGCGTCTGCCCAGCCCTGCGACACGTTGAACGCTTGCAGCGCCTGTGCCGAGGCGCCGCGCGCTAAGTTGTCGATGGCGCACATTGCCAAGATCATGCCGGCGTGTTCGTCGAGCACATAGGCGACGTGGGCGCGGGCCGAGCCGCGGACCCACAGCGTGTCGGGCAGCATGCCCGCGGGCAGCACGGTTACCAGACCTTCGCGGTACAGCTCGCTCGCGGCGGCACGGCAAGCGTCGGCGGTCACGCCCGGCTTGGGCCGCGCGTAGGCAGTCACCAAGATACCGCGGGACATTGGCACCAACACGGGCGTGAAACAGACGGTGATCGCCTGGCCCGCAGCCAGCGCGAGCTCTTGCTCGATTTCCGGCACGTGGCGGTGCGTGCTGCCGACCTTGTACGGACGGATGCTGTCGCTCGCTTCCGGATAGTGAAAGGCTGGCGCAGGCGAACGACCGCCGCCGCTCACGCCCGTCTTCGAGTCGATGATGATGGGTGACGTCTCGATCAGGTCGCGCTTCAAGAGCGGCGCCAACGGCAACAGTGACGTCGTGACATGACAGCCCGGCGCGGCGATCAGCCGGGCGCCGGCTAATTCCGCGCGGTGCAGCTCGGGCTGGCCGTAAACGGCGAGGCTGAGCAGCTCCGTCGCGGGGTGCTCGCCGTACGTTTGCTGATAGACGGCGGCGTCCTTGAGCCGAAAATCCGCCGACAAGTCGACGACCCGCACGCCGGCTTCGAACAGCGCCTTGCCGGCGCGTGCGCTGGCGGCGTGGGGCAAGCACAAGAACGCGACGTCGATGCGCTGGGCCAACGCTTCCGCATCCGTCGCCGGGTCGAAGCTTTCGAGCACCAAATCAGAAAGGCCGGCAACACCCAGCGCGCCCGGAAGGACTTCGCTGAGGCGTTTGCCAGCCTTCTCCCGCGCGCCCACCATGACGATGGACAACCGCGGATGTTGGTGCACGAGGCGCACCAATTCTGCGCCGGTGTACCCCCCGGCGCCAAGAATGCCGACGCGGAGGGGTTGGGTCATGGTGCTCTCCCTGGACCGGTTCGCTTCGCGACCTTAGCGCTTCGAGTACTGGAACCGCTTACGAGCGCCGGCTTGGCCGTACTTCTTGCGCTCTTTCTTGCGGTCGTCGCGGGTCAGGTAACCCGCCTTCTTCAGCGTGATTCGCCGTTCGGGCGTCTCGGCTAGCAGCGCGCGGGCGATGCCGTGGCGCATGGCGTCGGCTTGGGCACTGTGGCCGCCGCCGGCAACCGTGGCACGCACGTCGTACTTGTCGGTCACTTCGAGGACCTCGAGCGACTGACGCGCGATCATGCGCGACGTCTCGCGCTCGAAGTAGTGGTCGGCTTCGATGCCGTTCACGATCATCTTCCCGGAACCGGGGCTGATCCAAACGCGGGCAACGGCCGTCTTGCGCTTACCAGTGGCGTAGGTCGAAACTTCGGGCATCTCTCTACAGTTCCTTCAAGTGATCAAATCAGAGCGAAAGAGCTTCCGGCTTTTGCGCCGTGTGCGGGTGCTTGTCGCTCCCGTAAACCTTGAGCTTGAGCAGCATCTCGCGGCCCAGCACGTTCTTCGGCAGCATGCCCTTGATGGCCTTCTCGATCGGGAACGCAGGGTCCTTGGCGGCGACCTCGCGGAAGCTCTCGCTCTTGATCGCGCCCGGGTAACCGCTGTGCGAGTAGTACATCTTGTCGGTCGTCTTGACGCCCGTCAGCTTCACCTTGGCGGCGTTGACGATGATCACGAAGTCGCCCGTGTCGACGTGGGGCGTGTAGGTCGGCTTGTGCTTGCCGCGGAGGCGCGAGGCGACTTCGCTGGCGAGACGCCCGAGGGGCTTGTCCGTCGCGTCGATCACCCACCATGCGCGACCGAGCTCACCCTGCTCGGTGGTAGCCGAGAAGCTCTTGTTCGGGTTGCGGGTCTTGGGCGCTGCCGCGGGAGCGGCGGCCTTCTCGGCTTCGGGGGACGACATGTCTGCCTCTGAAATCTCGCTTGAAAAGCCGCGTGTGCGGCGGAGGGGGCGGGAACTTACGAGGGGGACAGGTTTTCGTCAAGCTGCTGAGGAT
>JAYUYU010000252.1:0-2530 GCA_043752365.1 Myxococcales bacterium
CTCCATCGGGGACTACCTGCGGCTGATCAACAACGGTGTGAAGATCCCTCGCGAGCTGTTCGTCGCCGATTTGGTGAACGCCTTGGTCGGCCTGGCGCGAGCGGAAGCTCCACCCGACACCTGAACGTTCATTCAGTATCAGGACCCGGATGTTGGCCGCGAATGCAGCGCGCCCAACGAGCTGTGCTAAGAGCCGCGGCACAAAAACCATGGCCATCGAGCGAACTCTTTGCATCATCAAGCCTGACGCGGTCAAAAAGCGTAAGTCGGGCGCCATCCTCCAGCACCTGCTCGAGGAAGGCTTCAACGTCCTCGGCCTACGCCAAAAGCAGCTGTCGCAGCGCGAGGCAGAAGGCTTCTACTTGGTCCACCGCGAGCGGCCTTTCTTCAAGGATTTGTGCGAGTTCATGACCAGCGGCCCAGTCGTGGTCGTGGCGCTCGAGCGCGAGAACGCGGTAGCGCACTGGCGTAAGGTAATCGGCGCGACCGACCCGGCCAAGGCCGATGCCGGAACGATCCGCAAGCTGTACGGTGGCAGCCTGGGCGAAAACGCCGTGCACGGCTCGGATTCGATCGAGAACGGCCGCATCGAGTGTGCCTACTACTTTTCAGGCGCCGAGCTCGGTTGAGCCGCGACGGAGCGCTCGGCAACGTGGATTCGCGCGCGCTGGGCCTGACTGGTAGACTGCTCTCGAGGTCATGAAGAGCGGTCTGCCACCGTCGTCGAACGCGTTCGCCCGCGGTACTGCCGCGCTCGAAACGGAACGCGGCAACCTGCGCGAAAGCCTGGGAGGCCTGCGAAATCTTGCGCAGCTGCTGCACTCGCTACGCGTGGGCTCGCGGCCGCTCAGCAACGTGATGCCCGACGCGCGCGACGCCTGCGATCCGCTGCGCCACGCCATGGGCGAAATCCTGGCCGCCGCGGAAAGCGTGCTTGGCGAAAGCGAAGCCGCCGAAAGCCTGAAGGCCTACGTCACGCCGCGCCTGGGCGAGCTCGAAGCCGCCCTGACGCAAGCTTCGCAAAAGCCGCTAAGCGTGAAGATGCGCTTGTCACTCGAAGAGTGCGTGACGCGCTTGTCGCAAGAGCTGGACACCGCGCGCGGCTTGTTCGACCTGCTAGGCGACTCGATCGCCGGCAGGCCCATGCGACTCGACGTGCTGGAGCTGTCCCGCCAAAGCTTCAGCGGCCCCCCGAGCGGCGGCAGCTGGCCGCGTGAAACGCTGGTCGCTACCCTGAGCTCCAACGCATCTGGGCTGGAGATCGAGGTCGACCCGCGCGTCGCCACCTCGCTGATCGCGTTCGGCGTGGAGCTAGTAGCCGACCCCAGCGACGCCGCGCAAATACCGCGCATTTTGGTCAGCCCGACCGAGAGCGGTTGCCACATTTCGATTGAGCGCGGCGCGCCAGCCGAGGGTGAGGACTTAATGCTGCTGCGGCGCGGAGTGATCGCGCCCACGCTGGCGTGTGTGACCGCGGCTGCTCGTGCCAACGGCGCGGTGCTCGATTTCGAGCCCAGCGCCAGCCGCTTCTCGCTGACTTTCAGCCAGGCTTTCCCGGGTCTTTTGACCGGGCAAACCGGTTGAGCCTGGTAGGCCGAAGCGCGCTCGGCAAACTCCCCGATTCCGGCTTGCTGCGGCTGAAAACCCTGGTTAACCAGGTCAGATGGAATACGTAGAAATCCGGTCCAAGGTCGAAGCCGCCTTCGCTGACCGCTCGCTCTTGGCCGACACCGCCGTGAAGCAGGCCGTGCTCGACACCGTTCAGCTGCTCGACGAAGGCAAGCTGCGCGTAGCCACCTGCGACGCACCGGGTAAGTGGACGACGCACGCCTGGATCAAGCAAGCCGTGCTGCTCTACTTCGGCGTCGTGTCGATGGAGAAAATAAGCGTCGGTCCCTTCGAATTCTACGACAAGATCCCGCTCAAAAAGAACTTGGATATAGCCGGCGTGCGCGTGGTACCGCCCGGCACCGTCCGCTACGGCTCCTTCATCGAAAAGGGCGCCATCGTGATGCCCGGCTACGTGAATATCGGCGCGTATGTCGGCGCCGGCACCATGGTGGACACCTGGGCCACCGTTGGCTCGTGCGCGCAGGTCGGCAAGGACTGCCACCTGTCGGGCGGCGTCGGGATTGGCGGCGTGCTCGAGCCGCCCGGAGCCCAACCGGTCATCATCGAAGATGGTTGCTTCATCGGTTCGCGGGCGATCATCGTCGAGGGCATGCTAATCGAGCGCGAGGCGGTGATTGGCGCCGGCGTTGCCCTGACTGCATCGACGGCGATCCTGGACGTCACTGGTAGCGAGCCGGTCGAGCTCCGAGGCCGCATTCCGGCGCGCAGCGTAGTGATTCCCGGCACGCGAACCCGCAAATTCCCGGCCGGTGACTTCCAAATCCCGTGCGCCTTGATCATCGGTAAGCGCAAGGAAAGCACCGACAGGAAGACGAGCCTCAACTCGGCGCTGCGCGACTTCGGCGTTTCCGTCTGAACCCGCGCCCATGAGCCTGACCGCCATGACATCTCAGCCGCT
>JAYUYU010000253.1:0-2526 GCA_043752365.1 Myxococcales bacterium
GATCCGAAGTTCCTCCAGGATACGGTGCCGCCGAATCGGAGGCCCGTACTCACCGACCCTGACCCCGTAGTCACGACACCGCGCGGTGGGTTCGTCGCCCCGAAGCCCCTGGGCGTCGCAATCGACCGCGACGCGAAGACGTTGATTGCAGCTCGCGCAGGCAAGCCGGTGGAGAGCGTCCACGACCGCGACGCGACGACACTCATCAAACTGCCAACAGTCAAAGCGGTGCCGCGCGTCGCGACGACCAACGCCGCCGACTCGCCTTCCGCACCGCCAGTCGACACGTCGCGCACCGATACGACGATCATCCTGCCCGGGGTGCGACCGAAGAACGACAAGCGTCCACTGGTGATGCGCGTCGTCGCAGCGTTGTTGGTCTTGCTGGTTGTCGGGCTGTTGGTTCGGCCGAAGCCGATCGCCGAACCGGCAGCCGCGTTTGCGCCCAATATGGCGACAAAACCTGCAGAATCAACAGAAGCAGCCAACGCTACTGCTCCGACTGCACGAAGCGCAACACGAGCACCGACTGCCACGGACGACCGTCCCGTGACAGCGCCGAGCGCTCAAGCAAGCGAAACAGCACGCTCCAAAGACAAGCCGCGCGCTGCCAAGCCAAGCGCGAAGAACGGCGAACCGAAACCCCCCGCTCCCTCGACACCGAAGCCGGTGCCCGCACCGAACGCGGCCGGCAAGCAACCTTGGATTGATGGTCTATGATGCGCCCGCGACTTCTAGCCCCCCTTGTGATCGCCACTGCTCTGCAGATGGCGCTCTCCAACTTCGCCTTTGCACAGACTAGTCAATCGTCCGCCGACGAAAATGCCCGCGCACGCGAGCTCTTCCGTCAAGGAGCCGCCGCCATGAAGGAAGGCAAGTTTCAAGACGCGCGCAAAGCCCTGCAGCAGGTCTGGATCATCCGTCAGTCCTACGACGTCGCGGCCATTCTCGGACAAGTAGAGCTTGAGCTGAAGGCTTACCGCGATGCCGCCGAGCACCTTGATTTCGCGCTCAGAAACCTCGCTCCTCGCGAGAGCGCGGAGACGCTTGCGAACATCAAGACCGGTCTCGTCAGCGCCAAGCAACACGTGGGCGAGTTGCGTCTCACCGTCAACGAGGCGCGCGTGCCCATCACCTTGGACGGCAAGGACGTCGGAAGCTCGCCCCTCGCGAGCAGCATCTTCGTCGAGCCTGGTTCGCACGTTGTGAGGGCGCAGTTGAGCTCCGACAGAGTCGCAAGCCAGACGATTCAAGCAGTCTCTGGTAATGCTTACACCGTCGAGTTGACGCTCCCCGTCGAGAGTGCATCCACCCCGATAGCTCCGTCGTCGGGCCTGGGTGAACCACCGCATCCCCCAGCGCGCCCCGACAATGTCAGCGACGCGCCGAGCATCGTGCCGGTCGTCGTTGGCGGGAGCATCGTACTCGCTGGCTTGGGGCTAGGCATCGGGTACCGGGTCGCCGCGTCCTCCAAATTTGACGACCTGCAAGCTCTGCAGGAGAAGAACGGCCCCAACGGTTGCAACACGGGAGCCGCCGCTTCCGCAGACTGCGACGCCGCCAAATCTGCCGGAGAGAGCGTCGACGTTCGTCGCAACATCTCGACGGCAAGCTTTGTCGTTGCAGGCGCGGCGCTGGTTGGCACGGCCGTGTACTGGCTCTGGCCGCGTTCCTCGACGGAAGCCGCCGCAGCGCGCCGTCCGATCTTTTCCGTGAGCGGCGCCCCTGCCCCCCACGGCGGCTCGCTCTTCGTTTCGGGGTCTTTCTAGCAAAGTGGAGTGCAATATGTCGCATCTAAGACTTGGTCTGGTTTCTTCGGTCTTGCTGCTCTCGGTCATGGTCTCGAGCGCCTGCTCGAACATCGCTGACGACTGCGAGACAACTTCTACCTGCGGTCCGCTCGGTGGCACCACCGCGGGCGGCACGACGGCGGGTGGCCAAAGTGGAAAGTCCGGCGGCGGAGGCTCGCCCGGCGGAAGTGTCAACGCAGGCGAGGGAGGCAGCTCCACAGCCGGCACAACGACCGCCGGCAGCGGCGGCACCGCAACAGCCGGTGAAGCTGGCGGCGGCGGCGTGGGCGGCGGCGCTACGCTGCCCTGCGATGGCGCGTGCGTAGCGCCCAAGCCCATCTGTGACGAGCCCAGCGACACCTGCGTCGAATGTCTCGAGGAAGCGGACTGCTCCACAGGGACCAAGAAGAAGTGCGACACCGACGCGAAGGCGTGCGTGTCGTGCCTGGCGTCAACCGATTGCTCCACCGCGGCCACCGCTAAGTGTGACGGCGGCGAATGTGTCAAGTGCACCAGCAACGCCGATTGCGCGCATATTGCTGGAAAGACAGTGTGCGACATCGCCGCCGGAGAGTGCGTGCAGTGCACCGGCAAGGACTACGCAAGCTGCGGCATGAGTGGCGGCAAGCCGTTGGTCTGAGACAGCGCGACTCGCTCTTGCTCGACCAGCAAAGAGCACCCCGCGGGTCTCTGCAGCCCCTGCCTCTCCGACGCCCAATGCGGGCTGGGGCAACTG
>JAYUYU010000254.1:0-6609 GCA_043752365.1 Myxococcales bacterium
ACCGCGCTTCTGAACTCCGGGGATCGGCGGGACGAACGGCGCCGACCCGGTAGCCAACACGACGTTGTCGAAGCGAATCCACTCGCCGCTGGAGGACAAAACCGCGCGACGCCCGCGATCCAAGCGCACCGCTCGCTCGCCGAGTAGTAGGCGAATTTTGCGTTCCTTGTACCAATTGGCGTCGGCCAACAGGAGTTCGTCGGCGCTTTCCTTCTCGAAGAAGCTGGTCAGCTTGACGCGGTCGTAGGCGGGACGCGGTTCCTCGCAAAATACGCTGATGTCGAAGCGATCTCCCTGGTCGTACTCGCTGAGCAGCTCACACAATTTGTAGCTGACCATCCCGTTGCCGATGACGACCAGACTCTTGCGACGCCCTTTTTCAGCCTTGGCACTCGACATTCCATCTCCTGACATCGCTGTTCCGGCTCCGAACACAGCTTGAAAATCGATGCCGCGCGTGCGCACTAGGCTCGCGCGATCCACGACGCTGGCTGGTGGCACGCCGCGCTCGCTGAGTGCGCGCGCTACGCCTTGGCCGAGCGCCACCGGGTTGCTACGACGCAACGCATTCGCCAGCTCCGCGCGCTGCGACGGCGCAGCCGAATCGAACAAGCTGTCGATTTCACGCGACGAGCCGAAGGCGACGCTGTCGAAATCGCGGCCCAGAATGCGCCCCAATAGGGCACGCGGGCGACTGTCCGGGGCGTCGTCCCCGCCGAGCACGCGTACGTTGGCGCCGCGCGCCGTGACGGCCGCCACCAGGCGCGGGTCGCAAGAAAGAGCCGCGACGCCCAGCGTCCGGCCGGAAAAGGCGGCGGCCGACAACGCCTCGAGCAGGCTCGGCCCGTTCGGCTCGTCGCCGACGATGGCGGGCCGTAGGCCGATTTCGGCCAGCGCGGCGCGCGTCTTAGGGCCGGAGGCCGCGATGCGTGCGCGCGACAGGGCGCGCTGCACATCGTCTTCACGACCGCGCTGCAGCGCGAACTCGGCCAGTACCCGCACGCCCTGCCCAGTCAGGAACAGGATGTCGTCGAAGGCGCCCTCAATCAGCTCCGAGATCCACGACTCGAGCGAACGGGTCGACCCCGAGGCCGCCAGCTCGAAGCGCTGAACGTCGGCCCCGAGGTCGCGCAGGATACGCGCGACCGTGTCGAGGTCCGACGGACCAAACAAAAGAATACGCCGTTCGGCGAGCAGTCGATCACCACTCATCGCTTACCTTAGCGAGTCACTTGGGACTCGGTTTATGTCGGCTTCGGCTGAGGACCGGTTTGGCGCTCGGAGCGCAAAGTCGACTCTTGAGTAATGACCGTCGCGCACATTTCGGTCAACGCTCTTTCACCCTCGGGAATGATGAAAAGTGGACCGAGATCGGCTCTCGATCGCGACACGAAACCGTTGGGAAAAGTCTCGAAACATGGCCGAAACTCGGATCCGAACCGGAACGACTCCGAAACAGTCCGGCTACACGCGGCGAAGCCTTGGGTTACGTGCTACTTCGCGGGTGGCGCCCGTCACCATGAACACCCCCTCTCGCATCGACGCACTTGGCCGGCCGCTCGGCGACGTGCGGGTGAGCGTGACGGACCGCTGCAACTTCCGTTGCCGCTATTGCATGCCGCGCGAGCGCTTCGGTAAAGACCACGTGTTCTTGCCCCGGACGGAGCTGTTGACGTTCGAAGAAGTGACGCGAGTGGTGGGTATTTTGGGCGGTAGTCTGCGCAAGGTCCGGCTGACCGGCGGCGAGCCGCTGTTGCGTAAGGACCTTGCCGAGCTGGTGGGTATGTTGTCGCGGCAGGTAGGGCTGCCGGTCGCCTTGACCACCAATGGCGTGCTGCTGCCGCAGTTCGCGGAGCCGTTGGCGAAGGCGGGGCTTGCCCGCCTTACCGTTAGCCTCGACGCGCTCGACCCTGACGTGTTCCGGGCCGTGACCGACGCCGACTACGGTGCTGCCGACGTCCTCACCGGCATCGACAGCGCCGTGGCAGCCGGCTTCCAACAGTTGAAGATCAACTGTGTGGTTCGGCGCGGCCTGAACGAGACCGAAATTCTGCCGCTGGCCCGCCGCTTCCACGGAACTGGCCACGTGCTGCGCTTCATCGAGTACATGGACGTCGGCTCGACCAACGGCTGGCGTGCCGACCAAGTCTTGAGCGCCGCAGAAATCGTCGAGCTGATCGATCGCGAGCTGCCGTTGGAAGCCGTGGATCGCGCGCTGCCGACCGACGTAGCGTCGCGCTACCGCTACCGCGATGGCGGCGGTGAAATTGGCGTCATCGCCAGCATGACGCAGCCCTTCTGCGGCGACTGCTCGCGCCTACGCTTGTCCGCCGACGGCCAGCTCTACACTTGCTTGTTCGCCACCACGGGCACCGACCTGCGCGGTCCGCTGCGCTCCGGCGCAAGCGACGCCCAGCTCTCCGCAATCGTGCACGAGCTGTGGTCGAACCGCGCCGACCGCTACTCCGAACAACGGCAACAGCTAATCATGCCCAAGCGCAAGCTCGAGATGTCGTACTTGGGCGGCTGAGCGCGTCCGCACGTTTCTGCCCGTGCCCGACGGTCCGTACAGCGCCGCCAAGCGCTGTTGGTTTGGTAGGCCAAGGTTCCTGGCGCGGGCGCTGCCCGCGCGCGCCGCGGGCAGCTGCCCGCGCAGGTACGGCCTACCCACCGAAGGCGGCAGATTTGTTCGGGGGCTTGCGGAGCGCCGGGCACGGGCACGGGCACGTTTACGGGGAAGAGCTCCCAGGCCGTTTGCGGGCGTAGGCCCAGGTGATGGGGACGCCGTCGAAGGTGACGACGGCGTCGGGGGCGAAGGAGCCGTAGTCGACCCAAATTTGCTGCTCGACGCGGCTCATGTGTGGCTCGAAATGAAAGAGCGCGAGGTCGGACGCGGCGATGTCGAGCGAGCCGCGCAAGTCGCGGCGCAGGCGACCGTCTTCTTGGAACATGGCGAAGCTTTGCAGGGCGGTGTCGTGGACGTAGACGCGCCCGCCCTTGGGCGCTTCGCCATTGATGAACGGGGCCAAGCTTTGCGTCGTGTAGCCCCAGAACGTGCGATTCAGGCCCAGGGTTGCGGCACCGGGCGCGCCGCCGACGAGCGGCGTGTACGCGCTCAGCCCAAAGGGATGCGCATGCAGGGTCATGACGAGCGGCCCCACCAACACGCAGGCGGCAACCACGGCCGCCACCGGCAGACGCACCGCGACACCGCGCAGCGCCGCTACGACCTTGGTGTAGCCAAGACCGGCGAACAAGCACAAGAACGGGTATGCCGTCATCCAATGCTTGGTGCCGCCGAAGATGGGCGTGCCCGACGACAGCCAGGGCGCGTAGCTCATGAAAATGCAAACTGCCCAAAACGCGTAATGCGAGCGATGTTCCGCTGCTTTCCGCGCCACCAGCGCGCCGGCCGCCGCCAGCACCAGCGTCACCAGCGGCACGGTGGCAAGGGTCATCACCCACGCGTAAGCGCGCGGCATCGGCGGCTTCCAGTACGTGCGGCCCAAGAACTCCATGTTGTAGTACTCGTGCCCGGTGTGGAACGCGACGTACTCGCGCAGGCGCGCCACGGTGTCGTGCCAAAGCCATGGCCATAACGCGTAGAACACCAGCGGACCGAGCAGCAGCATGCTGAGCCAAGCAAGCGGCAAACGTCGCCACCACTGGCTCCCCGTGCGCAAATCGCGAAGAACGCTCCAGCCCTCGGTCAGAGCAAAGTGGAGCAAGAGCGCGAACGGAAAGATCCACGAGTTGTGCTTCGTGTCGAGCAACAGGCCGTAGGCGACGCCAGCCCCGACCAACCAACCGCGGTGCCGCGACTCGAGTGAGCGTGTGTATACGTAGCTCGTGACCAACCACAGGGCCGCGACCGGCAGGTCGAAGCAGGCCAAGTGCGCGTGGAAGAACACTGCAGGCATGAACGCGAACGAAAGCGCGGCCACCAAACCGCCCGCGCGCCCCAACACACGCTTTCCCCACACGAACGTAAGCGCTACGGCCAGGCTGGACAGCAGCATGGCTGGGAAGCGAAAGCTGCTGCTAGTCTGCGCAAAAGCCCCAGAAAACCAGCGATTCGACAGCGCGAACAGCGACTTGAGCAGCGACGGATGCTCGTGATTCACGCCCCAGTAGCGGTCGACGACGCTTGGTTGCAAGGCCTCGATCGGGCGGTGCCACGCCAGCTCGAACCAGGCGCCGTAGCTCCGCGCAGCCGAGAAATAGAAGCCCTCATCGCGCGTAAAGCCGAGCGAGCCGGCAGTCGCGACGAGCAGGCTCGCGTAGCCAACGAAGAGTGCGAGCGCGATCAGCGTGTCCGGGGGCTTGCCCAACCAAGCCGCGAGGCGTCTCACCGCGCCTCCAAGGCGAAGCAAAAGTCGCCGCTGCCCCGCGCCAGCCGACGCACGTTGACTTCGACGCTACCCGGCGGTCCGCTGCGCGAAAGCTCGAAACTCGACCAACCTCGGGCGCCGGCCGCGCGCGTTTGCCCGAGCGCACGCCCGACTTCGCTCACGCTCAACTCGACTTGCGCGGTCTCGCTATCGCGTCCCAAAAAGTGCGAAAAACCGCTAAAGCCTCGCAAGCGCGCGGTGGCCGGAACGGAGCTGAAGCGCAGCAAGACGCTGCCCTTGTCGGGCGGCTGCACCAGCACGCAGCGGTGCGGCCGGTACTCTTGATCTTCGATCACCGTCACGGCGACGATGCGGCCGCCCTGACACTCGTGGCGCAGCCTAGGGTACGCGACGTGACCGTGCAGCCCGCCCGTGCTGCTGCGGGATAGCGTGGAAACCGCGCAGGACCGGCGTTGTCCGTCGAGCTCCGTGAAGACCTCGACCTCGCCCAAATCCACCGCGGAGACGAAGTCGAAGCGCACCGGGTCAGGCCGTGGGTTTTGGCGTAGCGAGACCTGAAATTTTCCGATGCGCTGCGTGTTTTTCAGAGGAAAACCCGCCAACTCGGGGGCGCTTTTGCCCAGCAACGAGACCTCCAGGAAGGCGGGGAAGGCGCTGTTATCGGGGCGCGTTAGCTCTGCCGCCGGGAATGCGGCTGGCGCCGCTTGGCGCACGAGCGGCTCCGCCCACGCGGGCGCGACCACCAGCGGTACGCCCGCTTGCTTCAACTTCAACAGCTCGGGGGCTAGCGCCGCGTAGTCGGCGGAGTCTGGCGCGCGCCCTGCAAAGTAGTGGTGCAGGCCAAGCTCCGCCAACCCCAAGCAGGGGATCAGCCCAAGCAACAGCGACCAGGAGCGCATGCATTTTCCTATTCTAGCGGGCTCGGTGCAGATTCAGCAAAATGCGCGCGCCGTCGAGATCGAAGCGGAAGCGCAGCGGGCGGAGGCCGCGCGCAGACAGCGCTTCCAAGACGCGGCGACGCTGGCCAGGGCGCACGTAGAACATGAAAAAACCGCCGCCGCCCGCGCCGATCAACTTGCCGCCAATGGCGCCGGCCCTTCGGGCTTCCGTGTAGTGCTCGTCCAGGGTGGCGTCGGTCATCTTGCTGGCTAGGCGGCGTTTGTGCTGCCAATGCTCGTGTAGCAACTCTCCGTATTGGTCAACGTCACCCCGCCGCAGCAAGTCATACACGTCACGCCCGAGCGCCTTGATGCGATGCATGCCCTCCAAGGTCGCTGGGTCGGCGTCCCGAACGCGCTGGCCTTGCTCGGAGAGCACGAGCTTGGCCGGCCGCTCGACGCCGGAATACATGACCAAGAGGTGGCTCTGCAACTCGTCCAGCACCTCGCCCCGGACCGGCACGGGCTCGACGCTGACGCTGCCGTCGCGCGCAATGCTGAGGGCTATCACGTTGCCGTAGGCCGCAATGTATTGATCTTGCTTGCCGACCGGTTCAGCGAGCCGCACCATTTCGAGCTCGCAAGCTTCGCGCGCCAAGCGCTCGCTGGAGACGAACTCCCGCTTGTAGGTATACAGCGCGTTGAGCAGCGCCACGGTGAAGCTGGAAGACGAACCGAGCCCGCTGTTGGAGGGCAGATCGGCGACGCTGGTCAGCTCGATGCCGGAGTCGATGCCGGCCATCTTCAACGCCTCGCGGAAGATGGGGTGGCGGATCTGCGCCACGTCGTCGACAATTTCGGTCTCGGAGTACGCTAGGCGGATGCTCGGGTAAAAGCGCGGGTTGGCGGTCACGTACATGTACGAATCGATGGCGGCGCTGACCACGAAACCGCCGTGCTCACGGTAGTAGGCGGGTAAATCACTACCGCCGCCGCCCAACGAAAAGCGAAACGGCGCGCGCGATACGATCATGCCGGCACCTGAGCGCTTGCGGGATGGCTGGCTAGGTGCCGCTCCAAGTCGCGGCGGCCCTCGGGCGAGCCGACCTCGTAGAAGCGCTCAGGCGCTACGAAGGCGCGCAGCTGGCGCTGGCGAGCCAGCTTGCGAAACAGTGCCTCGATGCCCCAAACGGCGCCGTCCTCGATGTTTTCGAGTGCCGAGCGCCGGAGCGCAATGGCGCCGTAGTCGATGCAGTCGAGCTCGGCATCGGCGGCGCCCTTTTCATATTTGGACACCCAGTCGCCGTCGAGTGCCACGTTGCTGGGCCCAAACTGGCCTCGATTTCTGTACACGCTCATGGTCGCGACGGCTTGGGGAT
>JAYUYU010000255.1:0-2525 GCA_043752365.1 Myxococcales bacterium
GTTGACGATGGTATCGAGCTGCGCAGTGACGCGCCCGGGAATCCCAGTGCCGCGGTCGCTTTCGAGCTCAGAGATGTCGGCGTGCAAGCGCAGCTCGACTCGCCCGCTCTTCGAGTCGTAGAGCGGCGCGACTTCCACGACGGAGCCGAAAGAGATCTTTTGGACGCCGCTGGTAAGCGCGCTCTGAATCGGCACGTTCACTTCGCCGCCACCCGAAAAGGAGGCCTTTTCTCCGTTCGCCGTCACAACGGCGGCCTGTCGCATCACCTTCGCCCAGCCCGACGCCTGCGCCATGTCAAGCCGCGGCAGTGCCTGACTCTGAATCACCGCGGTCGCGCTCTCCAGCGAGCCGGCCTTGAGGTCGTAGGCAAAGCTGGCAGTTGGCGCCACCGACCCAGGAAAGCCGAGCCCCAGCTGGTGGCCGTAGTTCTTGTTCAGTTGCACGAAGTAGAAGTCGAGCCGGATGTTGTCGCGTGCTTCAACGGTTCCGCCGGCGCCGTTGCGCTTGGGGCCGTTGGGATCTGTGACCGTGATCTTGAAGTGGCGTTCCACACCGTCGAGCATCAACAGGAGCAGCGTCGTGTTGCCCGGACGCAGGGCGACGACGATGAACTGCGAGGAATCCTTGGTGAGTCGAACGTCGACGATGCCCTTGGCACCCTCGGAGTA
This sequence comes from Myxococcales bacterium, assembly GCA_043752365.1. Lineage (GTDB taxonomy): Bacteria > Myxococcota_A > Polyangia > Polyangiales > Polyangiaceae > PMG-095. The sequence continues at coordinate 670 of JAYUYU010000255.1, forward strand.
GCTGCGGACGCTGTCTGTCGGAATCACGCGCTGCTCTCCTACGGTGAGCGCAAGCTCCTCTTCCTGCACGGGAGCGGTTGTCGCGGCTGCTGGCCTGCTTGCCGGCGCAGGGCCCTGGGCCCAGGCGGCGTGTGAAGCGAGCGACAAAGCGCTGCCGAGCAGTAGTGCGTGGGCGAGTTTCCTACCGGACATGGTCGATGCCTCCCTTGCCTGCGGTTCGAACGGCGGTTGGCGCGTCTTTGGCGCCAAGCAGGTTTGCTCCATTCGTTTCCGGAAGCCCCTCAATCACCGTGATGTCGTCGGAGTTGCGCAGCACCAGCGTGAGTCGTCCGCGCACCTCAGCCTGGGCCAGCACCTGGGCCTGCTCCAGCGTCGCGCTCACAGTTACCCCACCGCCGCGCAGTGCCGCCTTCGATGCTTCCTCGTCAACGCGAGCGATGTTCGAACCAACGGAAAGCACCAAGAGGTTCTGGAGCAGTGTCACCGTAGCGCCCTGCACTTTCTCGCCGGTCGTGAGCAGCACATCGACGCGGTCACCTGGTCGAAGCAGCCCCTGAAAGTCCGACGACCGACCATCCAGCGCGACCGCACGCGAGCCTTGCTGCACGAGGCCGGAGAGCACTCGCGAGTGGTCGCTAAACTTGGCGAGATCGGTCCAGAGCAGCGTCTCGTTGGCGCGCAGTCCGCCCGTCACTCGGCCGCCGACGACCTTCTTGAGCTCCGACGCCTTCACCTGGCGCCCCTCGACGTACGCCTGGGGGATGTCACGAACCGCCAAGCGCGCCTCCGTGAGCGTCGCTCCAACCGGTACGTCGGCGGCGGCGACCAGCACCGCCACCTTCGGCCCGCCCGAGACCTCGGCTTCCAGTCGCTGAAAGTACAGCTGGCCAAGGCCAATGCTCGCGACGGCAGCGCCCAGCGAAATGATGAGACCGACCTTTTTCATGGGTTTTGGCCCGTCGAAGGGGCCTGAAACCTTGTCGGTCAAAGGCGGTCAGCCGTTACCTGAAATCTGACAGTGGGCGCGCTGATGCCCCCGGAGACGTCCCGACGAGCGGCCGGCTATTCCAGCTCTGCCACTGTCGCGACAGCGCCCGTCGTCTTGGCGCCGCTGAACGCAACCAAAAGCGACCGACCTCGGCGCTGCGCGTGGAGCGCGCTCACCGAGCTGTCCTCGCGAACGTGCCAGCCGCTACCTTTGAGCTCGCGGCGGTACCATTGCCGCAGCTGGTCCGGTGTTTGGTTGGGCGTGCGGTACAAGGTGAGGGCGTACGGGGCACCCTGTTCAGCGGCTGATAGGGTCCGCTGACTGGCCGGTGGCCGAGGGAGATCCTTTGGGTCTCGCCCAGGGGCGTCGCCGGTTTTGGGAAAGAGTTGGAATAGAGGGGCGCTACCCTCAGTCCAGAACACGAGCAGCGTGGTCGTGGCACCGGAGCGTCGGGCGAGCACGTAGCGAAGGTCGCCCAGAGCGGCCAGGTCACCGGTGTCGCGCAGGCGGGTGAGGCGCTCGGTGAGCTCAGAGAGCGAGAGCGGATGACCCGAGTCAAGGCACGCCAGGACGCCTTGAGCTGCGGACTCTTGGCGAAAGGAACCGTCGAAGACTTGCGTGTCCGGGCCGAGCTTTTCCGCAAGCGCTGATGGCACCGCGAGACCTCCACGCTTTCGGCAAAGATCCTGAAAGCGGTCGAGCGCGTGGGCGACGTCGAGCTCTGTCGAGAGGGTAATCAGGCCTAGGCCGAGACCGTTGACGTAGAGCCGCCGCGGGCCGGAATTCGCCTTCATGCCTTGCCACTTCACGAGCTGGTCGCCGAAGGTGAGCAGCGTTTCGCCGAGGTGTGCGTGCGCCGAGCGCAGGC
>JAYUYU010000256.1:0-6600 GCA_043752365.1 Myxococcales bacterium
GTCAACGTGCCGTCGCCAGCGCGCGCCAGCGCAACGAAACCCTGGTCGGCCGCGCCCTTCACCTCGGCTTTTACGAGCGGCACACGCGGGTTGCGCACCCACAGGCTGGTCCAGAACGCATGGGCTTCGGTTTGAAACTCGTACTGCAGGGGGCCCGCTTCCGGGCAACGTGCGAAGCGCCAGGTTTGGCTGCGCGGAAACTCGTTTTGGTGTATGGCCGCGAACACGCTGGGGCTGACGTCAATGTCGCCGTCGGCGCCCTGTACGCCGTAAGTGACGACCCGCGCGATGATCGACTTGCCGCTACCGGTCTCGATCAAAATACAAGCGTCGCACACGCCGCCACCGTCGTTGAAGGCGTTCGACACACCTGCCAAGAATTCACCCGAAAGCCCCACGGTTGGCTGCAGCTCTTTCCGGTATTTGGTGCCCGGCGCGCAAGCGTTGTGCCACTCGGTTTCGTCGAAATCGACGGGACCCAAGTGGTACACGCCTGCGTGCGCGTCACCGAGGGTGTCGCCCGACGTCGTAGGCGTGCCCGTGCTCTTGCTGCCGGCCTTGCCGCTGCCGGTCGTGGCGTTGCCGCTGCCGCTGCCGCCGTTAGCAGCCTTGCCGTTGTCTTCGCTGTCCGACGAACAGCCACCAGCCAGCGCAACAAAACCGACCACAGCCCAAGCTCTTCCCAGCATGCGCGCCAAGCTACTACGGATCACGGATCGGCGGTGCGCACGCAACGCGCGGCAGCTGCGCTGTCGGTCATTTTCAGGCTGGGCGAAATTCCAGCGCCGGTTTCGAGGCCAAACGCGAAGCCTTCGCTGCCGAAGCTCGGCGCAGGCGTGGAGGACCAGTAGTGCGGAGCGGCGCTAGCGCCAAACTCCGCTCGGATGACGGGGGCTTCGGCCTTGGCTTCGTCGACCAGCGTTGCCAACTCTTTGATGTTGGGCAGCCGCCAATCGTCCTTGCCGGCGAAGCTCGAGCTCTCGCATTCGGCGAGTGCTTGTTGCCACGTGCGTGTAGTTTGGTCGAGGCCTGTCACCTGCCAAACGAGCTTGGTCATGCTGTCGCTGACCACGTCGGTATCGACCTGTAGTGAGCCGGCAAACGTCGGGCCGCGCACACAGCGAGTCCTCAGCTTCGTCGAGTCGATGCTCAGGTTCCAGGCCCCGAACTGGTCGTTCATGATGAAAAATTGGTCTGCCCCCGTGCCGGTGGCCGACGCCGTCCAATGGTCGCCCACCGTGTCGATCGAAATACCGGGCGGCATGCAGTAACCGCTGCCTTGACCTTCGTCGAGCACCGTCACGTATTCTAGACGCGTCGGTAAGCGCCAGTCGCTCTGCCCACCAAGCTCCAAGGCATCGCAGTACGCCAGCGCTTCGGCGTGCGTCTTGTTTTGCTGCTCGGGGGTGCGCTGCCAGGCGAGGCCCGTTACCTGGTCCTTCAGGCTGGTGGGGGTCGCGGTGTAGCTGGGCACATTGATGCGGTACGTGCCGTCTTGACCGAAGAACGCGTCGCCCGTCTGCGGACAGGCGATGGCGCGGGCGGCGTTCGCGCAGGCGCCGGTCAACGAGTCCGGCCACGGGCCGTTGCTGGAGGTGACGAGGTCCGGGGGCCCGACGGTTTCCATGCCGCCCGCGCCGCCGCTGGGAATGGCAGGCGCGCCGCCCTCTGCACCCCCGGCACCGCTCGTCGCATTGCCGGTTCCAGCGTCGTTGCCGCCGACACCGCCCTCGCTGGCCGGAACGCCACCCGCCCCGCCACCCGTGCCGCCGTTGTCCCCACCGTCGCCAGTCGTCGAGCCGCCGAGCGCCTTGTTGCCGCCCTTGCCGGCTCCTCCGCTGGCGGGCGCTGCAGGCCCGTCGTCGCTCGAACAGGCCCAAAGCGAGCCTAACCCAGCCATCACCAAGCCGAACAACGCTGGAGCAACCGATTGACGCATGGTCCTCAATCCCTTCTGACCCTCAAACATACGGCCTCTTTGAGCTTGGGGATAGTGCCTGGCGGCGCCGCTCTCCCACGTGCCCGTAAACGTGCCGGTGCTCGTGCTCGTGCTCGTGCTCGTGCTCGTGCCCGGCGAACCGTGGAGCACCTTATGGCTCCGTAGCATGGCGATAGCGATGGCGTGGCCTATAGGCCGAGGTTCCTGGCGCGGGCGTTTGCCCGCGCGCGCCGCGCCCAGCTGGGCGCGCAGGCAAGGTCTACACTCAAGCGGGTGACTTGCGGACCGTCGGGCACGGGCAGGGTACGGGCAGGGGCACGGGCACGTTTACGGGAGAGCAGCGATCAGGACACGCTGCTAGTCGCTGGCGATGCCCAGGAAGTGGTCGATGATTTGAAAGTGGTCTTCGAACAGCTGGCGGGTCATCGAGGTGAGCTGCGAGACTGGGAACCAGCGGGCCGCCTGAGCGTCGTCGGCGCCTTCCACGGCGGGCAGGGAGCCTGATTCGCTGGTGAGGGCGAAATGGTGGGCGTGGGTGAGGGTGCGGCCGCGTTGGCTGCGCTGCGGGTGGTTGAAGACGGCGACGCTTCGAAAGGCCGCGCGCAACTGGGCCTCCGGGCACGCGATGGTGGTCTCTTCGGCGAGCTCGCGCAGGGCGCCCGTGAGCAACAGCTCCGAACCGTCCAGGAAGCCGCCTGGCAGCGCCCACAAGCCCTTGCCAGGCGCGCGCCCACGCTGCACGAGCAAGATTTGGTCGGCGGCCGTTACCAGCGCGTCCAGCGTCACGAACGGTCCGTTGCCGTATTTGTCGCGGCTTTCGTCCAGCGCGGCCAGCTCTTCGCGCAAGCGTTCGAATTCTGAGGTGACCTGAAAGTCATTCAAGAAGCGCGCGATGGCTGGCGGCACCGCGGCTACCAGCTCGCCGGGCAGCGCAGGCGTGCGGTTCGCGAAATACAGTCGCCGCAGCGAGCTGGCGTCGATGGGCGCTTGGCGGGGCAACGCAAGCTCGCTCCACTCGGGAAACGCGCTCAGGTAGGAGCTGCTGTCATCCTTGCGAAAGCCGACCAACGCCACCCGGCCTTCGGCCTCGTCCGCCACGGCGGCCTTCACGGCGCGCGTCCAGCGCGGCTCGTTGTAGTAGTCGCGCACGCTGACGAAGCTGACGCGGCTGCGCTGCTCAGCCGTCAGGCTCGCGCGCATGACGTCGATGCGCTCGTCTTCCGTGAACGGGTTCTTGACCAAGCGAGGGCCGCGGGCCGAGCCCACTACCAAAAGCGCTCGCGGCGCCAGCAAAAGCGCGTTCTCGAGCAGCCCGAGGTGCCCGAGATGAAACGGTTGAAAGCGGCCGATCAGTACCGCCAAGTCGATGTCGCGAGCGGGCCTCATCGACGGTCTTGTTAGCACGGGTGGTGTCTGCCTGGACGCGCGGCGTGGCGGCCCGGACACGGCGACTCGCTGGCATTTGCGAGAATTCGAGCCGAAATGCGGGGGCTGAAGCGCGCGCACGGCGGTTGCAGTTCCGTGGGCGAGGAACATGACACAGCTCGGTAGTTTGGTGGGTGTTGCAAGTTGGTCGGTAGGGCTCGCTCTTTCGCTCGCGATGTCGTGCGCGCCCGGCGCGGCGCGGGCGGCCACGGATACGCCCGCTGAAGACAAGACGCTGTCGCCCTACTTCGTGGTCGAAGGTGCCGACCCGGACGTCGAAGCCTTGCCGCTCGAATCGACCAAGGTGGACGTGCAGGTGACGGGCGTGATCGCCGAGGTCACCGTGACGCAAGCCTACAAAAACGCGGGCAAGAGGCCGATTAACGCCCAGTACGTGTTCCCGGCGTCGACCCGCGCGGCCGTGCACGGCATGCGCATGCAGATTCGTGACCAAATAATCGAGGCGCAAATCAAGGAAAAGCAGCAAGCCGCGCAGGTCTTCGCGGCGGCGAAGCAAGCCGGCAAGAGCGCCAGCTTGCTCGAGCAAGAGCGCCCTAACGTGTTCACGATGAAGGTCGCCAACGTCATGCCGGGCGACCGCCTGGAAGTGAGCCTGCGCTACAGCGAGCTGTTGGTGCCCACAAGCGGCGTCTACGAGCTCGACTACCCGAGCGTAGTCGGGCCGCGCTACTCGAATCAGCCCGCCGCGTCGGCCAAGCCGCAGGACAAGTTCATCGCCAGCCCGTACACGCCGGCCGGCAACGCCCCCAGCTACAGGTTCGAGCTCAGCGGCAGCGTGTCGGCGGCGATTCCGCTGCAGTCGCTGGAGAGCCCTTCGCACAGCATCGTGAGCAGCGTCGACAACCCCGGTTTGCGGCATTTTTCCGTTGCTCCGAGCGAGCATGCCGGCGGCAACCGCGACTTCATTTTACGTTACCGGCTGGCGGGCGACGCCATTCAGTCGGGGCTCTCGCTGTTCGACGCCGGCGGCGAAAAGTTCTTCTTACTGCAGGTCGAGCCGCCGAAGCGCGTGCCCAACGAGCTGATTCCGGCGCGCGAATTCGTGTTCATTGTCGACGTGTCGGGCAGCATGGCGGGCTTCCCGCTCGAAACCGCCAAAAAGCTATTGCGCGAGCTGATTGGGGGCTTGCGCACGACCGACAAGTTCAACGTTCTACTATTTTCGGGCGCGACCGCGCTGCTGGCCGAGCATTCACTGCCCGCCACCGCCTCGAACATTGCGCTGGCGACGCGCTTCATCGACGAGCAGAACGGCGGCGGGGGCACCGAGCTCTTGCCGGCGCTGGAGCAGGCGTTCTCGCTTTCCAAAAGCGAAGGCTTGTCGCGCAGCTTCTTGGTGGTGACAGATGGCTATATCGCTCAAGACCGCGGCGCCATCGACTTGGTGCGCAACAAACTTTCCAACGCCAACGTGTTCGCGTTTGGCATTGGCAGTAGCGTGAATCGCTTTCTAATCGAGGGCATCGCCAAGGCCGGCGCCGGCGAACCCTTCGTGGTCACCGACCCGGGCCAAGCCAACGCGACGGCCGAACATCTGCGCGACTACGTCAAGGCGCCAGTGTTGACGGACGTAGGTGTCACTTTCGAAGGCTTCGACGCCTACGATGTCGAGCCCAAGAGTTTTCCGGACGTGTTGGCGGAACGCCCGCTGGTGATTCAGGGCAAATACCGGGGCGATGCCAAAGGTTTCGTCAACCTGAGCGGGCTCAGCGGCCAGGGTGGCTTTGCCCAGCGCTTCGACGTCGGTCAAGTGAAGTCGCGACCCGAGCAGCGCGCCCTGTCGTTCTTGTGGGCGCGCAGCCGTATCGCCACGCTGGCTGATTTTGGTTTTGCCGAGCCAACGCTGCTAGCGAAAAACCAGATCACGGCGCTTGGCCTGAAGTATAACCTGCTGACCGACTACACCTCGTTCGTCGCCGTGGCGCGCAAGGTCGTCAACCCCGGCGGCGCGGCGCAGAACGTCGACCAGCCGTTGCCGCTGCCGGCGGGCGTTTCGCACAGCGCTGTGGGCCCAAGCGGTGACGGCGCCGACGAGCCCGAGCTGTGGTTGCTGCTGGCGCTTCTGCTTTCGGGGTTGGCGTGGCGTGCGGCTTTACCCCGTCGCTCGGAGCTGGCGCAATGAGGCCGCAGCTGCGCAGTTGGGCCGAGCGCTACGCCTTCGTGGGCGTGGCGTTCTTGCTCGCGGGCCTGCTGAAGCATCACTACAGCCAGGCCTCGGCCGAAGAGCTGCGCTGGATTCTGCAGCCGACCACTTGGCTAACGTCGTGGTTCGTTCACGGTGAATTCGCGTTTCGGGCCGGGGAGGGGTACCTGAACCGCGAGCAGTCGGTGCTGATTTCTCCGGCCTGCGCGGGCGTCAACTTCATGGTCGTGGCGCTGCTGTCGCTGGTGCTCGGCTACTCGGCGCGCTTCGATTCTTGGCGTCAGCGGGGAGGGTGGTGTGCGGCGTCGCTGGGGTTGGCATACCTGGCGACGCTGCTCGTCAACACGTTGCGCATCTCGCTTTCGGTTGCCGTTGCGCACTTGGCGGCGCGGGTTACGGGCCTTACATTTCAAAGCGTTCACCGGCTGCTCGGCGTTTTGATCTACCTGGCAGGGTTAGTGTGCCTCTGTCTGACCGTTCGACTTTGGCTGTCGAGCCGGGGGCGTGCTCCCGACAAAAGTGGGGGGCTACTGCTGGCCTTGGGCTGCTACACCGCCGTGACGTTGCTGGTCCCGCTGTTGGGTGGCGCCGCTCACAACCCCGAATACTGGGCTCACGCGGCGCCAGTGTCGGTGGTGGTGGGTGTTTCCGCTGCGTTACTTTTTGCCGCCAGAGGTCGTACCTGGGATGATGGTCGGTATGCATTCCGCTCCTCCGAGCAGCCCGAGCGAATCGCGACGGAGCCTGGCTCCCGCGGCTGAAAAATACGAGTTCTTCCGAGTCATTCAGGGCTACCTCGACCAAGCCGCCAAGCTTGTCGACTTGCCCGAGCACGTGCGAGCAATCCTCGCGCAACCCAAGAATGAAATCATCGTCAACTTTCCGGTGTTGATGGACAACGGCGAGTACCGAGTTTTCAAGGGTTACCGGATCCAGCACTCCAACCTGCTGGGCCCGTACAAGGGCGGCATGCGCTACCACGAGTCTGCCGGGCTCGACGACTTCAAGGCGCTGGCCGCCATGATGACCTGGAAGTGCTCGCTGATGGGCCTGCCGTACGGCGGCGCAAAGG
>JAYUYU010000257.1:0-6595 GCA_043752365.1 Myxococcales bacterium
GGTTGGGCGATTGCGTGTCGTCGCTCACGGGGTGGCCCCTTCGGCCTGCTGGGCGGTGTCGCCATGTTTGAGGGCTCTGCCCGTCAAATGCAGGAAAACGTCGTCGAGCGTGGCTTGATGGGTGCTGAGGCCGATTGGAGTGACCTGCTGGCGCGCAAGCTCGTTCAACACGCTAGTTAGCGCGCTCAAGCTGCGGTCGATGCGTAGACGGTAGCCTTCGCCGCGTCGCACCACCGTTTCAACCGCCGGCAAGGCTAACAGCGCGGCTTCGTCCAGCGCTTGCTTGGCTTCGAACTCGACGAACTGCACGAGGCCGAGGCCGTCGACCAACGAGCGTGGCGTACCGAGCGCGATGATCTTTCCATGATCCATCACGGCGATGCGGTCGCAAAGCACTGCGGCTTCTTCCATGTAGTGCGTCGTGATGAGCACGCTTCTGCCGCGGCTTTGAAAGCCTTGTACGATTTTCCAAAGTTGCTGCCGCGCGCGCGGGTCGAGCCCGGTCGTGGGTTCATCGAGGAACAACAGCTCGGGATCGCCCGCCAGCGCCGTGCCGAGCGCGACGCGTTGCTTCTGGCCGCCGGAAAGCTTGTGATACTGCTGCTTCCTTTCAGCCTCGAGGTTGAGGTCGCGCACCAGCTCGTCGACGCTGCGGCCCTTGCGGTAGAACGAGCGGAAGAGGCGCAGGACCTCTTCGACCATCAGTTTATCGGCCAGCTGCGTGTCTTGGAGTTGTACGCCCAGCCGCTCTTGCAGCTCGCGATCTTTACCCTGCCTCCAAGGCTGCCCGAACAGCTCGACCGTGCCGGAGGTGGGCTTGGTCAGGCCCTCCAGCATCTCGACCGTGGTGGTCTTGCCGGCCCCGTTGGGCCCCAACAGGCCGAAGCATTCGCCGACCTCGACCTTGAGCTCGATACCGGCGACGGCTAGCTTGTCGCCGTACAATTTGACGAGGGATTGGCAGCGAATGGCCGGGGCCGTCATGTGCGCGGCGCAGCCTAGCAGGCAGCCGGCAAGTCCGGGGTAGGCGCTTTGCGCGACCCGTGGCAGATTTCGGGCATGGGCATTTTCGACCGCATGGGCAAGGTCATCTCGTCGAACTTCAACGGCTTGGTGGATGGCCTGCAGGACCCCCGTAAATCGGTCGAGCAAACCTTGCTCGATATGCAAGAGCAGATCCGCGCGGCGCGGCGTGAGGTCGTGAGCGCCGTCGCCGCCGAAAAGCAGCTGCGCGGTAAGCTCGACGAGCTCGACGCTCAGGCAGCCAAGTGGGCGGCGCGCGCCGAGCTGGCGGTCAAGACCGGCGACGACGAGCTGGCGCGCGAAGCGCTGATGCAAAAGAAGCGCGTGACCGGCGAACGCGACCGCGCCGAGGCGCTGCGCGGCGAGCAGCGCGCTGCAGCGCACGAAATGAAGGACGAGCTCGAGCGCATGGAGCAAAAAGCCACGGAGCTGGAGCAGCGAAAGGGCACGCTGGTCGCTCAAGCCGCGCAAGCCAAGGCCGGCGGCAGCGCCGACGGCTTGGGCCAAAAGCGCGTGGGCGGCAGTGCTTTTGCCGAGTTCCGGCGCATGGAGGACCAAATTGAAGCGGTCGAGACGACCGTGCAAGCGCAGCGCGAGCTCGACGGCGTGCTCAACGAGCCCGGGCCCGGCGGCATGTCGCGCGACGACGTCGAAGCCAAATTCCGCGCGCTCGAGGCTGGCGTGGGCCCCATCGCCGAAAAGCTCAAGCACAGCGAAGTCGACGACGAGCTGCAGGCCATCAAAAAGCGCGTCCGCGTCGAGTGACCACTCGCATGAACGAGAGCGAGATCGAGAGAACAGGAGGGCGGCTGACCATTCATCGCATCTGACTGCCAAATCGCAGCTCGAATTGCAGAAGCTCCCGTAGGTAGCGGGCGGCGTTGAGTCGCTCAGTGGTGGGTTGCGTGGCTCGTTTCGATGTCGCGTTTGCGACACGATTTCCACAATGATTTCGTGGCGAATCTTAGCGAAGCTGACGCTGTCGCAAATGCGACAGCGTCGCTCGCTGCTGGCTACCTAGCTACGAGCTTGACGAGTGTAGCGACGATGCGGCCGCTACAAAAGCTTCTGCAATCAGGCCGCATTTCGGCAGCCAAGCGAGCTGAGACCAATGCTCAGAGGAACGCGGGGAGGCGGGAAGGTCGGCGGAAGATTTGGGGTGGGCGACGCAGCAGCGCTTTCGCTGCGGGCTCGCCTCGAGGCCACTGCATCTCCGCTCGACCATCAAGAAATCTTCTCGCCTTCCCGCCTTCCTGTTGATTCGGTCTCGGGCTCGCTTTCGTTGCCTAAGAGCTCGCGCAGGACTTCGGCCACGGCTTCGTAGAGGCCTTCGGGGATTTGGTCGCCGAGCGCCAGCTCACGCAGGGCGTGGGCGATGGGGACGTCGCGCACGACCGGTACGTTGTAGGCGTGCGCGGCTTCGATCAGGCGTCGGGCGAGGTCTCCTTCGCCATGCGCCACCACGGTGGGGGCTTCGTCTTCCTGCTCGTGGTAGCGGAGGGCGGTCGCCAAATGGGTGGGGTTCACGATTAGCACCGTGGCGTTCTTCACCGCCGCGATCATCGAGCCGGCCAGAGCCTCTTGATGGGCGCGGCGGCGGGCGGCCTTTACTTCGGGATCGCCTTCGGATTCACGGTGTTCTCGCTTGACCTCGTCTTTGGTCATGCGGTGCCGAGCCAGCCAGGCGCGCCTCACGAAGAAGTAGTCGACGCCGCCCAGCACGAGCCCCAAAACGCCCGCGCCCCACAGCAGTTGGCGAGCCAACAGCCAGCAGGTTGAGGCGATGGCTTCGCTGCGACCGACCGTGCTGGCCACGTCACCCAAATGATCGCGCAGTACGCCCCAGGCGAGCCAACCCACGGCCAGCGCCGCCAGCAGCGAGCGCAAAAGCGAAAAAACGCGCTCCAGCGTGAACAGGCCTTTCAAGCCGTTGAACGGGTCGATGCGGGCAAAATCGGGCGCAAAGCGTGAGGCTGTGAAGCCGCCGCCCGTTTGCACGAAGCCCGCCAGAGCCGAAACCGCCGCCGCGGCGCCGAGCACGGGCGCGCTGAGCCACAACCACGACCACGCCGCGCCGGCGGGGTCAGCCTGGCCGCTGAGGATAGCGTTGCGCAGCGCAGCGCCGGCGCCCACCGTGAGCGCCAAAAATAGCCCAGGCAAGAGCGCGACGACCAGCACGAAGCCCACGCTTTGGCCGAGGGTGGACGAGATTGCGTGGTCGCCTTCTTCCTGAGCCTTCCTCAGACGGCGTGGCGTGGGTTCTTCGGTCTTGTCGGACATGCGGCTTGAAGGGCGCGCCGGGCGGGCGGGCTCAGAAGCTCAATATCGGCAAGCCGACGCCGCCAGTTGCGCGCCAAGTAGCGGCGGTTTGCTGAACGACTGGCGTGCGCAGCTGAGGTGGGGGATGCGAGCGTTCGAAGGCGAACAGAATGTCGACCGGCGTGAGCTGATCCAGCCCCGCGAAAAATTGCATGGTTAGAAGAGCGCCGCCCTCGGTCAGGCGGTAGTCGGCGCGGCGGGAGCCCATGGTGAGGGTGTTGTTGATGCCCACGATGTCGGCGGCAAGTTCGTTCGGCTGGTTGAAGGCCGGCACCGCGTTGCTCAAGACCGCGTTGATGTCGGCCAAAGTTAGGCCTCCGCCGCCAGCGGCCGTGCAGGGCAGGTGCCCCAGGTAGTGATGCCCCAGCTCGTGACCCATCACGAACGCGAGCTGCTCGTCCAAAATTTGGTACTGCCGCGTGATTTTGCGCGCGTCCAAATCGAGGCGCGCGTCCACGAAGCCTGCCGGTACCTCGGGCAGCGGCTGCTTCGGACGTGCACCACGGGCGATGACTCCGACGTATTCCCCGACCTTGTTCGTTCCGCCCAGCTCGTCGTACGCGCGAAACCTGGCCAGCTGCGACTGGATTTGCAACAGTCCGTCGGTGATGGCCATGGCGGAGCGCGCGCCGCTGCACGACGCGAACGCGTTCACTTCACCGGGTGTTGCATCGACGACCAAAGGAATGCCGGCGACGCGCGCTTGCTGCGCCGCGGGCAGCGCGGCTACCAGCTCGCCCAAGACCTGCTCGGCGCGCCTGCGCAAGAACGCGATGTCGTGAACGTTGATGGCGTCGTTGGCTCCCACGGAGCCCACCGCGGGCGTACCGGTGGTGACGCTGCCGGGCGTAGGCGGGGTCTGGCCCGGTACTGTCGCGCCAGGCGTGCCGACCGTCGGCTGGCCGTAGGCAGGCCCCCAAGTGTAAACGGGCTGTCGAGCTTGCTCGCGAGCGCAGCCCCAGCCGCCGCACAGCGCCAACAGCGTCGCGACCCGGGCACGCGCTCCGAAACGATTCACCCGAGGCATGACCCAAACATAGCGCTTCGGCGCCGCCGCTTGCCATGCCCTGGCATTGCCTCCATGTTCTCGGCGCAGCTGATGGACAAGCCGCGCGTCCCGCTCCGTTTTCGCCACGTCCACGGCCGTTTCACGCCCGGCAATACAGTGCAGCTGCTGCATGACGGCCGCCAGGCCTTCCCGGCCATGCTGGAGGCGATTGGCCAGGCCCGCCGGCAGGTCCTGCTCGAAATGTACTGGTTCGACTCCGACGCCGTTGGGCGCCGCTTCGCCCAGGCGCTGAAAGACGCGCGGCAGCGCGGCGTCGAGGTGGCGATCATTTACGACTCCATCGGCTCGTTGGGTACCGACCGCGCGATGTTCGCCGAGCTCGAGGCCGCTGGAGCGCACGTGCTCGAGTACAACCCAATCGCGCCTTGGCGGCGCCGCTTCCGGCTGTCCATCACTCGGCTGTCGCGCCGCGACCACCGAAAGATTCTTGTGGTCGACGGCAGCATTGGTTTCACCGGCGGCATTAACTTGGCGCGCCAATGGGCGCCGCGCGAAGAGGGCGGCGGAGGCTGGCGCGACGACATGATGCGCATCGCGGGGCCAGCCGTGAACGCGCTCTCGCGCTGCTTTCACCGCGTATGGCGCCGTCACGACCTGCCGCCCATTCTGCACCTGCTCGCCGAGTCACCGGGCGTGGCGTCGGGTGAACGTCTGCTGCGCGTGCGCATCTTGGGCGAGCGTTACTTTCGGCATCGTCACGAAATTGCACGTGACTACGCCTCGCGCGTGTATGCCGCGAAAAAGACGGTCTACATCTCGAACTCGTACTTCGTGCCCGACGCCTCGGTGCGACGTGCGCTGGTGCGAGCCGCCAAGCGTGGGGTCGACGTGCGGGTGATCGTCCCCGCCAACAGCGACGTGGAGGCCGTGAAACATGCCGGACGCGCGCAGTACGAGCGGCTGCTCGCGGCAGGTGTGCGCATTTACGAGTGGCAAGACGGCATGTTCCACGCAAAAACCGCGGTTATCGACGGCGAGTGGTGCACCACCGGCACGTTCAACTTCGACTACCTTTCGCTGCATTACAACTTGGAGGTCAACGCCAGCGTCGTCGACACCGAGCTCAGCGCCGAGGTGGAGCGCTCGTTCAGCGAGGACCTCAACGGCTCACGCGAGGTTTTTCTGCTGGAAGTGCGGAAGCGCTCACTGGCGAATCGATTGCTCGAGAACGGCTTCTACCGATTGCGAAAGTTCCTATGAAGGCCGCGTCACCGAGCTTCGAGCTGCGGACGCACGGCTCCATGCGCGAGCTGGGACAAGCCAACTACGAAAGTTTGCTGCCGCCCGGGCGCCCTCCGTTCCTGTCTTTCGCTTGGCTCGACGCGCTGGAACGCACGGGCTGCGTCGGTGAAGAGCAGGGTTGGCTGCCGCAGCACATATCCTTGCACGAAAACGGCGAATGCGTCGCCGCCGCACCGGCCTACGTCAAGACGAACAGCGAGGGCGAGTTCGTGTTCGACTATTCGTGGGCGCGCCACTCGGAGGGCGTACTGCGGGCGCCTTACTACCCGAAGCTGCTGTTGGCGGTGCCGTTCACGCCCGCGACTGGGCCCCGCATCTTGGTGCGACCCGATCAGGACCGTCCGCGAATTCTGGCGGCTTTTGCGCGCGCAATTCCGCAGCTGTGCAGTGCGCTACCGGTGTCGGGAGCTCACGTCTTGTTCTTGCCCGAGGACGAGAGCAGCGCGCTCGGCGAGCAGGGGTTTGCCGAACGGCGCGGCGTGCAGTTTCATTGGGAAAACCCCGGCTACGCAAGCTTCGACGATTTCTTGTCGCGCATGAACAGCAAAAAGCGCAATCAGCTCAAGCGCGAGCGGCGCGAAATGTTGGATAGGAAGGTGGAGCTCAGCGCACTCTCGGGCCGAGAGCTGACTCCCGAGCTGGTCGACTTCGTGTTTCAATTCTACCTGAGCACGGTCGAAAAATTTGCTTGGGGTCGGCAGTACTTGCAGCGTGAGCTGTTCGAGGAAATCGCCAAGACGATGCCGGACGAGCTTCACGTCGTGGTGGCGCGCCAAGCGGGGCGGTTGGTCGGCGGCGCCTTTAACTTCTTGGGTCAGGACGCGCTGTACGGGCGTTATTGGGGCGCCACGCACGAGGTTCCGTTTTTGCACTTCAACGTCTGCTTCTATTTTGGCATCGAAGAATGCATTCGCCGCGGCCTCAAAAAGTTCGAGCCCGGTG
>JAYUYU010000258.1:0-6583 GCA_043752365.1 Myxococcales bacterium
ACTTCGCAGGCTGGCTTGAGCGGCGGCCTTCGCCGAGCCACCCTTGGGCGCCATGAGCTCCCCCGAGGCGGTCGAGAAGGCGCTGGTCATTCCCGAAGCCACGCTGCGCGCGTTGGCGGCGAGGTACGGCACGCCGTTTTGGGCCTACGACGCGGCTACCATCCGTGCGCGCATCGCTGAGCTGCAGGCCTTCGATACCATTCGCTACGCCCAGAAGGCGAGCTCGAACGTGCACTTGCTGCGTTTGATGCGGGCTGAGGGCGTGGTTGCGGATGCGGTTTCGCTGGGCGAGATCGAGCGTGCGCTGGTTGCAGGGTATTCGTCGCGCGACGGGCGCTCGGAGATCGTGTTTACGGCCGATGTACTCGATCGGGCCACGCTCGACAAAGTGGTCGCGGAGCAGATCCCGGTCAACGTTGGCTCGATTGACATGCTGCACCAGCTTGGCGAGCGCGCGCCGGGTCATCGCGTGTGGCTGCGCATCAACCCGGGCTTTGGCCACGGCCACAGCAATAAGACTAATACGGGCGGCGAGCACAGTAAGCACGGTATTTGGCATAGTGATTTGCCGCGTGCGCTGCAGGCGGTCGCTCTGCGCGGCCTTCGGCTCGTGGGCATGCACATGCACATCGGCTCGGGCGTCGACTACAGCCACCTCGAGCAGGTCTGTACCGCAATGGTCGAGTTGGTAGAGCGTTCGAGCGTGCCCGTGGAGGCCATCTCCGCTGGAGGTGGTCTCTCGGTCCCGTATCGCGCGGGCGAGCCACGCATCGATACCGCGCACTATTTCAGCTTGTGGGACGCGGCACGGCGGCGCATTGCCGAGCACTTTGGTCGGCATGTGGCGCTCGAGATCGAGCCCGGGCGCTTTTTGGTCGCCGAGTCAGGCGTGCTCGTCGCCGAAGTGCGTGCCACCAAGGCGATGGGGCAGAATCACTTCGTGCTCGTCGATGCGGGCTTCAACGACTTAATGCGGCCCTCCATGTACGGGAGTCACCACGCCATGACGCTGTTGCAGAGCAGCGCCGAGCCCTACGGCGTAGCGCAGCCAAGCGTGGTGGCCGGCCCGTTGTGCGAGTCAGGCGACGTGTTTACGCAGACCGCAGGCGGGGTGGTGCAAGCTCGCCAGCTGCCCGCCGCGCGCGTGGGCGACCTGCTCGTCTTTCACGATACGGGCGCGTATGGCGCGTCGATGTCATCCAACTACAACACGCGTCCGTTGATCCCCGAGCTGCTGGTCGAAGACGGCGAAGCGCGCTTGATCCGGCGGCGACAATCGGTGGGCGAGCTACTAGCGCTCGAGCTCGATTGAGGTTGCCGGAGGGCAGCCTCGACGACTCGGTGGGCTGCGGGTGTTACGCGATGAGCGTGGGAATTGCGCCGTCGCCATAAGCGGGGTTACCGAATTTGGCGTCGGCGATACCGAAGGCGTTGGCAAGGGTGGCGTGCACGTCGTTGACCGAGCGGCCGTTCATGCTCAGCACTTGGCCTTGTTTCAGGTAGCCGCCGGCGTTGCCCATCAGCAGCCACAGCAAGTCATCGGCGCGGTGGCCGTTCGAATCGCTGAACTCCGAAACCCAGAGCACGACCGTGTTGTCGAGCATCGTGCCCTGGCCCTCTGGCACAGCGTCTAGCTGCCCCAGCAGGTAGGCAAATTGCTTTGAATACCAATTGTAGACGGTCTGTTTGGAGGCACTCGAATCACTATGAGCAAGGTCGTGACCTAGCTTGTTCACGCCCAGCCACGGGTAGCTGCATTGGTCGTTGGAGTTGCCCCACTGCAAGCTGGCGACGCGCGTCACGTCGCAGCGCAGCGCCGACACGATCAAGTCCAGCTGCAGCTTGCCTACGTCCGGGTAGAGCGCTTCAGCACGTGCGTCGGCGGCCTTTTCGCCCAACACGGGCTCCACGCAACTGCCCGGCACCGGGATGTTGGCCAGGCGCCGTTCGATGTCGCGCAGGGACGCGTGGTAGGAATCCAGGCGGTCGCGATCCGCGGTCGACAATTTGCCGCGTAAACCGTCGATTTCTGCGAGCGCATGGTCGATGGCGCTCTTGCGCAAGTCAACGGGCGGCGGCGTGTCGTCCATGGTGCGGCCCCCAAAGATGCGCGCGTAGGCTTCCCACGGATTTTCCATCGCGGGCAGGCGTTCGCGTGGGGCGGCCCAAATCAGGGCTGCGTTGGTGTCGCCATACACGATGCGCACCGCAAACTGCAGCGACTTGAAAGTGGTGTCGCCACCGATGGCGTTGGCGATTTTTTGATCGATCGAGGCGCCGCCGGCGTTCGATTCATCGGCCATTTCAGTGCAGGTCAGCAGATGTGGCACCCCGCGGTGGTGCCCGTCGCCGCCCGGACCCTGGTCGCGCGAACGTAGGTCGAGCCCGTCGAGCACTGTGAGCTTCGAGCGGTACGGGTCGAGCGGCGAGAAGATCGGGCCCAGGGTTTCCGCCCCGGCGGTTGGGCGGGCAGCGTCCGACCACATACCCTCTGGCACATGCACCACCACGAAACGCTTGGCCGTACTGGCTTGGGCTAGCGCCGGGCGACGCGGCAAGAGCGCGCCTGCGCTCAGCGTGGCTAAGCCACCGAGTAGGGCGCGCCGCGAAGGCCGCCAAACGCCGCGCTGCTTGGTCATCATGGCAAGGCTCCTGCGACCGGCGCGCGGTAGCTTGAGAAGTTGTCGGTTTGGGTGAGCTGGACGAGTAGCTGTTTCAAGTCTCCGCCAGACGCCAAAAAAGCGGCTTGCAAGCTCTGCAACGAGCATTCGTCCTCTGGGGTTTCACGGCGGGCAAGCGCGTAGCGTAGCCATTGAGTAGCGACGCATTTCTGCGCGTCGGTGCTGCCGGCTAGGCGCTGCGCGAGCTCGGCTCCGCCATTGAACTTTCCATCGGCGTCGAGCGTGCTGGTGACTTCGCCGCTCGAATCGACCGGCTTGCCCTCATCCATCGTGCGGAAGCGACCGAGCGAGTCGTACTGCTCGAGGCCAAAACCGAGGCCGTCGATCAAGCGATGACAGCCGCTGCATGACGCGGCGCTGGAGTGCACCGACGCGCGCTCCCGCAGCGAGACGCCCGGCTGCGGCGTGGGGAGCTCGGGCACGTCGTTGGGAGGGTCTGGCAGGTCTTGGCAGAGCAAACGACGCCGTACCCAGGCGCCACGCTTGAACGGCGAACTCTCGGTCGGCGATGCCAACGATGCCATGAAAGTGGCTTGGGTAAGCAGGCCGGCGCGCTGGGTCGCATCCAACGTTACCTGCATGAACGTGGCGTCGTCAGCCGGGCCCGCCACGCCGTAGTGCTTGGCCAGTCGCGCGTTCACGAACGAGAAGGGGGCGTTGAACAGCGTGCTGGCGCGCCCGTCACCCTGCCACACCACGTAGTCGATGAAGCGCTGCGTTTCTTGGCGCATGGCGTCGCGCAGCTTTTCATCGAACTCGGGATAGAGCGTCGCGTCTTTGGTGCTGGTCGACAACAGCTGAGTACCGAGCCATTGCTCGTAAAACGCCCGGCTGCTGCCGTGCGCGCGCGGATCAGTCAGCATGCGCTGGGCCTGCTGGGCCAGCTGGGCCTTGGTCGTCAAGTGTCCAGCTGCCGCGGCGTCCAGCAGCGTGTCGTCCGGAATCGATGACCAAAGCAGTGAAGCCAAACGCGTTGCCAGCTCGAACGGCGCGGCCTGCTGTGCGCCCGCGATACTCGACGCGCCAGCGCCAAACTCGGGCTTGAACAAAAAGTGCGGCGACACCAGGATGGCCACCAGCACGCCCCGTACAGCCGTTTCGGCATCGGCTTGCGCCGCGGTGCTGGTCCAAATAGCTTGCAGGCGGCTCTGCTCCTCGGCGCTGAGCGGGCGCCGGTAAGCGCGCCGCCCAAAGCGCTGTATGAAGCCGGCGACGCAGGCGTTGGCGTCGCTTGCGCCGACGTCGCAGCCCGCCAAGGCTTTCACGTCGCTTACTCCTTCAGCTAGCTTGGTCGCGGCTTCTACGTACTTTTCGGCCAGCAGCACCGGTACGGTTTGCACGGTGGCCGTGTTGTCGAAAAAGCCGACTCGGTTGTCAGCGGGGAACGTCGCCCCGGGGTGCGTGGTGTCGCTCAGTAAGTCGGCCACCGCGTTGTCGTATTCGCGCGCGGTGAGCCGCCGCATGGGTGAAGCGCCGACTGACGGCGTGGTGCACGCTTCGGCCGTTGGCGTTGGGTTCGGACCGGCGCCCGCCGTTGACGATGACGACCCCTGGGCCGGACTTGCACCTTCACCATCACCCACTATGTCAGCCGTGCAAGAAGTTTGCAGTAGCAGGAATAACGCGGAAAAGCGGCGGAGCATGGGGCGTTTGTCTGTGCAGCCTCAGAGCCATTTCGGACATTTTTTTGCGCCCGGCAGCGAATAATGCCCGAAACCTCCTCGGTCTCGCTTCTTTGGCCCCGGCTGAACTACCTCGCGCTTGTGCGGGTACGCGGTTCAGCGCTGCCCCCCGGCTGCGTGAAGTCGAGCAGCCGACGGGGCGCGCGTTTCCCCGCGGCGGTTCACGGGGCGATCGGTTTCGCTAAAGTTCGCCGCGCCTTCGTCGAGTCAGGTGCGCACGGCGAGCGGTCATCACGAGCCGGCCGAAGGGCGCTGTTTGCCGCCGCTCGTGTCGAATCGAACACTCGCACACGACCCCGCGTCACCGCCACGGTATCAAGTGCTACTTGGAACTGCGTACCATCGACGACGAAGGAGCCTTTGCTTGCCAACTCTTGCCGGCACCTACGACAAGGACAACGCATGCCGTTGCGATGGCTAGCGCCCACTTTATCGTTGGCCCGAGGCCCAACCGAGCGGGCCCTGGAAGCTTCATGACACCACCGCCGATGGAGTCTCGCGAACGCCGCAGTGCACGCGCAATCGCGCGGTCGTGCACTTGAGGCTTTACGAATTTCTCGATCCTGTCGTGAATGAGCCTCACGAGCCTCAACATACCTCGATGGCCGCGACGGCAACGCGCACACTGCAGCAAGTGCGCTTCAACTCGCAAGCGCTCGGCGTGTGAGGGCGGGGGCGCGATTCGTTCCAGCAGGAGTTCGCTCGATAGGCAGCGTACGTGGATCATTTGAGGTCCCTCGGTTGCAGTAGCTCCTTCAAGACGAGGTCCTTTTGCGCTTTCGCGAGCAGGACGGCTCGTCGGGACCGCGCAATAACTCCAACGCTGCGTGCGTACGGAGTCTGGCAGCGAAAGTGACGAAACGCGACGCGCGTGGCGATGCTGTCGAGCCAGCCCAACGCTTGGCGATCACCGCGGCGGCACGCGTGAAGCAGGTGCTCTTGATTCGACGAGCCGTCCCAGCGTTCCGAAAGGCCCACCTCCGATAGTGACCCGAGGAACCTGCCGGGTGACAAAAATTGGATGGACGGTCGGGCCTCAGAGCAACCAGAAACTCAGGGCAAGCGCGGCGTCTGCGCGGACCCAGCCGTGGCCAACCGGGGGGCCTTTGGCGCCGCCATTTGGCGCGGGCAGCTAGCTACCTGCCTGCGTGGCCTCCCTCAGAGTGCGGCATTTCCGCCGTGCGCAAAAAAAACGTCCGTGGCTGAACAGTTTTTATGACCGAATCCGGAGCGCGGGGCACTGGTAGACGCTCGCTTTTCCACAAGTGCTCGAAGTGCGCTTTTTTTGCGCCCCTTCGCCAAGGAAAGCGGAAACCACCCTCAGGAAGCTTTGATTTATGCCCCTTCGTTTTTCCCATCGCGCCGCTCGCTCGTTCTCAACCCTCGCGCTTTCGAAAGCGTTGCTGCTACCCATAGCAGCGGTCGCGCTGGCATCTGCCTGTAGCGAGGCGTCCCCCATCAATCCGAGCCAGGGACAGGGCGGCGGCGGTGCCGGATCGAGCGGCTCTCCCGCCGTCGCCGGTGCGACGAGCGCGGGAACGAACAGCTCCGCCGGAACGCTGGGCACGGCAGGAAAGCCGAGCGGTGGGGGTGGCGCAGGCGGTGGCGGTGCCGGTGGCGGTGCCGGTGGCGGTGCCGGCGGCGGTCTCGCAGGCGGTGGCGGTGCCGGTGGCGGTGTCGCAGGCGGTGCCGGTGGCATGGCCCCCCAGTGCATAGTGCCTGTCAGCGGTGGAATGGACTTCGCTGACCTCGCGAAAGGACCGAAGGACCTCGAAGCCGAAGCCGCCACGTTGTCCGGCAACAAGACCGCGGCAGCCGCGTTCATGGGTGTGGACTACGTTGATTTCGGGGGCTCCTCGGGCGGTCTACTTTGGCTGGTCGACGCACCGGGAGACGGGCAGTACACCCTGACTTACACGTACACGGCGGACGAGTCTCGGAACATGTCTCTGAACGTGAATTGCGTGCAAGTGAGCGCATCGACCGCCTTCACGGACACCGGCAGCTGGAACGATAAGTGGGTCTCCGACGTGACTCAAGTCGTTACGCTCAAAGAGGGCACGAATCGAATCCTGCTAGCGACGACGGGCGCGAGCGGACCGAATTTCGACAAGTTGAACATCGCGCCACCAAGTTGCGCGCTGACGGCCGGTGCTCCAAAGACTTGCGAGGCTGAAGACAGCCTATTGCTCGGCGCATCCGCTCCGGCGACCAAAGACG
>JAYUYU010000259.1:0-6583 GCA_043752365.1 Myxococcales bacterium
GCCGCGCCGCCCACACGTCGTTCCGTTGCGAAGCCGCCGGCAACCTCGACGTTATCGCTTTGGCCAACGACGGCGAGTGCACCCAGGCAGAGACGCAACCTGTCGCCTGCCGTTGATACGCCTCACGATCTCAGCGGAGGGTGGGAAGGCGGGAAGCTTTTTGGGGTGACGTGGCCTCAAGGCTCAACCCCAGCGGGAAAGCCCGTTTCAATTCGCAAAAGTGACTTCGAGGTCGAAGTCACTTTCCGCGACCTCCAAAAAGTGACTTCGATCTCGAAGTCACTTTTGCGTTGGGGGGGGCGTGCCGGAGCACTACGGCGAGAAAACAGGGGAGATGGGGGGCGGCGGAGGGGGGAGATTTCGAGAAGAGGGATGGGGATGGGTCCACCGGCCGCCTCGACGCAACGGGCAGGCCGCGTCCGCCCCCCGCGAGGCCAATTGGCGACGAACGCGTCAGGCAGCTCATCCCCTCGCTCCCAGGGCAGCATTCCTTGTTCGGTCCGCCTCCCCGTTTTCTCGAGCTCGCGGCCGGCCCAACAGCAAAAAAAACACGAAGGGCGGCCGAGCCTCGCGGCCCGGTCGCCCTGTGCTTCGCGGCTGCGCCGCTCAGCTTTCGATGAACGACTTCAGCTGTTTCGACCGGCTCGGGTGACGCAACTTGCGTAGCGCTTTCGCCTCGATTTGACGGATGCGTTCGCGCGTCACTTCGAAGTCTTGACCGACCTCTTCCAAGGTGTGGTCGCTCTTCTCGCCGATGCCGAAGCGCATGCGCAGCACCTTCTCTTCGCGGGGCGTGAGGGTCTTTAGGACCTTCCGCGTCTGCTCCGAGAGGTTCATGTTGATCACCGCCTCAGCCGGGCTGACGACGCTCTTGTCCTCGATGAAGTCGCCGAGGTGGCTGTCTTCCTCTTCGCCGATCGGAGTTTCGAGAGAGATTGGCTCCTTGGCGATTTTCAGGACCTTGAGGACCTTGTCGAGCGGCAGCTCCATCTTCTCGGCGATCTCTTCCGGCGTCGGCTCGCGGCCAAACTCCTGAACTAGGTAGCGCGAGGTGCGGATGAGCTTGTTGATCGTCTCGATCATGTGCACCGGAATACGGATGGTGCGGGCCTGATCGGCGATGGCGCGGGTAATGGCTTGGCGAATCCACCAAGTGGCGTAGGTGCTGAACTTGTAGCCGCGCTTGTACTCGAACTTGTCGACGGCCTTCATCAGGCCGATGTTGCCTTCCTGGATCAGGTCCAGGAACTGCAAGCCGCGGTTCGTGTACTTCTTGGCGATCGACACCACCAAGCGCAGGTTGGCTTCGACCAGCTCGGCCTTGGCGCGCTCGGCGCGACGCTCACCCGTACGGATCGCCGTATAGGTCTTGAGCATCTCGCTGACGTCGATTTTCAGCTCTTCCTCGACCTTGCGCACGCCCTTCTGCGCGCTCTTCAAGGTCTCGTCCATCATGTCCAGCTCGGCCACGTCGATGCCGAGCTTCTTGGCTAGTGCCGTGAAGGCTTCGGGGTCGTCCTTGGCCTCGCGCATCATCTTCTTCAGCTCGGTCTTGCCGATGCCGGTGATGCGCTCGAGCTCGAACACGCGACCTTGTGCGCGGTGCACTCGGTCGATCATCGCCTTCAACTTGGCGACGATTTTGTCGATCGTCTTCTTGTTGAGGCGCATTTCCTGGAGCGTCTTGACCAGCTCCTTCTTGTTTTCGGAAAGCTCCTTGTCGATCAGCTTGCGACGCACCTCGACGGCCGTCTTGCGCTCTTCGAGCAGCTCGGCGTTCTTCTTGTCGAGCCGCTTCACGCGATCGATCAGGCGGATGATGCGGCGGTCCGCTTCTTCCTCGTCGAACTCGTGCTCCTCGTCCTCGGCATCGCGCACGATGTCCTTGACGCGGACCTTGTGGTTGCGAAGGCGCTCGCCAATCTCGATGATTTCGCGCACAGCCACGGGGCTGGAGAGAATGGCCGAGAGAATCTCGTTCTCGCCCTCCTCGATGCGCTTGGCAATTTCGACCTCGCCCTCACGGGTGAGCAGGGCAACGCTGCCCATTTTGCGCAGGTACATGCGCACGGGGTCGTTGCTCTTGAAGTACTCGTCGTCGCCCGTGCGGGCGGCCGTGGGCACGCGGGCGACCGAATCGGTCTCCTCGGACTCGGCCTTGGCAGCGGGCTTGGCGGGGCCTTCTTCGTCACCGCCGCGCAGGTGCGGGGCAATCTTGATGTTGCTGGCGTCGTCGACGACTTCGATTTCCTCGTCGTCGAGGGCGCTCAAGACGTCGTCCATCTGATCTGGACCGGTCTCTTCACCGGGCAACGCTTCGTGAACGTCGTCGTAGGTGAGGAAGCCTTTGCTCTTGCCGAGCTTGATCAGCTGCTCTTTGGTTTTGCCGTTGGCCTTGGCCCCAGCCGGAGGTGGCGCCGAGGAGTTACCCTCTTCGTCGTCATCCTCATCATCCTCGTCACGCGGCGCCGCTTTCGCGGCGGAGGCTCCGTTGGATTTCGCTGGCTGCGCCTTGCCCTTACTCTTAAGGGCGGCTGGCTGCTTGGCAGCGGCAGCGATCGTCTTCTTTGGCGAGTCCGACTTTTTCGATCCCACTCTGAACCTCGCTATGCGTGCTCGCGCTCTTTCGAGCGTCGAGCCTTCTCGAATATCTGCTGCAAGAGCACATCCTCTTGCTTGGAGTCACCGGTGCGCTGCAGCGCTTCGAGCTCTTCCGTCACTTCAGACTTTTCCCGCTTGAGCTCGAGGGATTGCAGTTTCTTCACGTTATCGACAAGCTCGGTCTTGGCGTCCTCCAGGCGTTCGTGCCGGGGGGCTGCTAGGCGAGCGAGGGCGAATGGATGGATCGGGGGCGAAAGCTTCGCAAGCACATCTTCAGGATTCTCGAGCCGACCGCCCTGAATTGCCTGACGCAGCGCGGCAAAAGCCAACGCTAGATCGCCCTCGATAACTGCCGCTGCGGCCTCAGAAGCCGGGTCTTCTGCTAGTTCTGGGTAGTCGAGCAAGGCGCCCAGCACCTCGAGTCCCAGCTCTTGTCTTCGGTCGCGCGACCGGGCCTGGTGAGGGCGTCCGGGACCCACTGGTCCCCGTGCCGGCGCCATTCCGGGCCTTGCTTGTAGGGCCCGCGCCAGCGCTTTGAGGGTCCGAACCTGCTCGGCGCTGTCCTGGTGAATCTTCAGCCGGGCCGCCACGAGGCCGTCGGCGAACGTCTCGGCGAGATCGCGCAACGTGCCATCCCGCTCCGAGGCGATCAGTTTCGTGACGAATTGCACGCTCTTGGTGCGCGCCTCGGCGCCTTCTTGCAGCAACTCTTCCGAGAGTGCGATGTCGATCAGGTACTCGAGGATGCCGCGCGCGTGCTTGAGCAGCTGCTGTACACCTTCGGGGCCGCGCTCGCGCACGAAGTCGTCTGGATCTTTGCCGAGCGGTAAAGTCACCACCTTGGCAGTGAGCTCAGCTGCTTGGCACGGCTCACGCGATGCATTGGTCGCGCGCTTGCCGGCCGAGTCCCCGTCGAACATCAGCACGACGTCGTTGGTGAAACGACGAATCTGCTTGGCTTGCTCGACCGTGAAGGCCGTGCCCAAGGGCGCCACGACGTTGCGAATACCGCGTGCGTGCAGGCTGACGACGTCGAAGTTGCCTTCGACGATCAAGCACGGGTCGCCGCTGCGCAGCGCCTGGCGCGACTGGTGCAGACCGAACACGGCCTCGCGCTTCTTGTACACCGGCGATTCGGGAGAGTTGACGTACTTGGCCGGCGGCTCCGCGCTGGCGACACCCATGGACTCCACCCCAGCCTGGCGCAGCTCTTCGGCCGTCGGCTCGGGCAGGGCTCGGCCGCTGAAGGCCACCACGCGCCCCTGGACGTCGATCACCGCGAACATCAGGCGGTGCCGGAAGCGATCGTAGTGGCCCGGACCGTTCTTACGCGGGGCTAGCAGGCCGACTTCCTCCGCCGCCCGCGCCGACAGGCCCGACTCTTTGAGGAAGCGGACCAGGCTGTCCCAGCCGTACGGGGCGTAGCCGAGCCGGAACGCCTGCAGGGCGTCGGCGATCTCGTCGGTGGGCGTCTTTGGTACCAGGCCGCGGCGGGCAAGCTCTGCCTGTGCGTGTTCGCGCAGCGGGTGCTCGCGCAGCATGCGCTCGAAGTACTCGGCGGCGCGATCGCCAATGTCGTAAAGCTCTTGCTGCTTCCGACGCTGCTCGAGCTGCTGCTTGCGCTCGGCGTCCGATTCGTTCTCCACGACGTCGATGCCGGCGCGCTCGGCCAGTGAACGCACCGCATCGACGAACGGCAGGCCCTCCGTCTCTTGCACGTACTTGATAGCGTCGCCGGAGGCGTGGCAGCCGAAGCAATGGTAAAAACCGCGCTCGGCGTTGACGTGGAAGCTTGGCGTCTTCTCCTTGTGGAAGGGGCACAGGCCGGTGAAGCTGCGACCTCGTCGCTGTAGCTTGACTGACTCACCGACGAGCTCGACGATTTTCGTCTCGCGCCGGACTCGGTCAATCGTCTCCTGGCCGATCATCCAACTCCGCCATACCCCAGAACCCTGCGGGGGGCCCGTTGAAGCGCCGGCCGGCGCGGCGCGACGCGACGCGTAGTCGTCTTCGTGGCGCGCCTCGCACTAGAAAATCCAGCGCAGAATCCCGAGGCGTCGAAGGTCCTGGACACTGAACGCGTGAACAGTAATACTGCCGCTCCGTGCGACCGATACCGGCCCAAAACCCGCGCAATCGCTTCGCTGCAAGCTTGGTTGAGTATTTCGACGACCTGCCGGGGCCCGAGGTCGAGCTCTCCATTTACGAAGACAACACGAAGCAGGTGTTGGCCGAAAACGACAGCCCTGACCTGGGCTTTCGCTACAGCGTGAACCCGTACCGCGGTTGCTTTCATGGCTGCGCCTACTGCCTCAGCGGCGACACGCGCATTCTGATGGCGGACGGCGCCACCAAACACTTGTCCGACGTGAAGGCCGGCGAGCAAGTGGTCGGCACCGCACGCAGCGCCAGCGGGCGACGCTTCGTGCCGTCGCTCGTGCTCGATCGTTGGGCTACGGCGCGCCGTGCCTACCGGGTGCGGCTCGACACGGGCGCGGAGCTGATCGCGAGCGGGGACCACCGTTTTCTAACGCCGCAAGGCTGGCGCTATGTCATCGCGCCCGGGCGCGACCAGCGCGCACGCCTGCACCTGCAAGAGAAGGACACCTGCCTTGGCCCCGGCAAGGCGCGCCTCAAGACGCGCGGCTTGTTCAAGGCGGGCCCGCGTGACGTAGCCAACGCGGTGGCGGGCGGCGTCGCAGCGGTGGAAACGCTAGGCACGGTGCTACCGCTGTTCGACATCGCCACCGAAACGGGCGATTTTGTCGCCAACGGAGTCGTCAGCCACAACTGCTATGCGCGCCCCACGCACGAGTACCTGAGCTTTGGCGCCGGCACCGATTTCGAACGCAAAATCGTGATTAAGCCGAATGTAGCGGCGCTCTTGCGCGAGGCGTTCGAGAAAAAATCGTGGCAGGGGGAGCTTCTGATGCTGAGCGGCAACACCGATTGCTACCAGCCGCTGGAGAACGAATACCGGCTGACGCGCGGGATATTGGAGGTGTGCGCCGAGTATCGCAACCCGGTGCACATCATCACAAAAAGCGCGCTGGTGGAGCGCGACATCGACCTGTTGCAAAAGCTAAACGCCGAAGCTTGCATTGGCGTTTCGGTCAGCATCCCTTTTTGGAACGCGGAAAATGCGCGCAAGCTCGAGCCGTTCGTGACCACACCGCAGCGCCGCATGAAAACGGTCGCGCGGCTAGCGGCGGCTGGCATTCCTGTGACCGTGAATATCGCGCCGCTGATCTTGGGCTTGGGGGATCGCGACGTGCCGTCGATTTTGGAGGCCGCCGCCGCGGCCGGCGCGCGCGGCGCTTCGCTGATTCCGCTTCGCCTACCGGGCGCCGTGAAGGAAGTCTTTACCGAGCGGCTGCACAGTGCGTTCCCGCTTGCCGCCGAAAAGGTGTTGCGCCGTACCCGCGAAATGCGCGGGGGTAGGCTTGATGACTCGCGCTTCGGGGCGCGCATGAGCGGCGAGGGAGAAATCTTCCAAACCGTCGAACGCCTCTTCCACCAAACCTGTGCCCGCCTCGGCCTCAACCGCGCCGAAGGTCACCGTCACGCCCGCCCCACCACCTTCCGTCGCCCGACGGACAAGGGCGGCCAACTGCGTCTCTTTTGAGTCGCTGCGCGTCGTCTTACGGCTCGAGATTTTTCACAGGGAGATCGGGAGATCGGAAGTCGTGCGAGTCCTGAATTTGGGGCGCCGTGCTGTTCCGTTGATTGCGTCGTCCTGCGCGGAGTCGTGGCGGTGTCAAGCGGTGCGACGCAAAGAACGCATCAGAGTTGCGCCCAACGGCTCGCTCGCACGACTCCTGATCTTCCGATCTCCCTGTTGAATCAGGGGCCGGATGCGAGTAGGGGCAAGGCCGAGGCCGGAAGGGAGACGGGCGGCGCGGCGTGGGCGGCGCTCAGAAGACTAGCTCGCCGGAGAATAGAAAACTGCGGCCGTCTTGGACGATGCTGCGTTGCGGGAACT
>JAYUYU010000260.1:0-6577 GCA_043752365.1 Myxococcales bacterium
GGCGGCGGCGGCGGTGGTCGCGGCGGCGGCGGCGGCGGCGGCGGCGGCGGCGGTGGTGGTGGTGGTGGTCGCAAGCATGGTTGGTGATCGCCCGGTCTCCGGGCGTGCGCCGACAGTCGACTACGTACCCGGCCGGGATTTCACCGGTTCGCAACCCGAAGGCCGTAAGCCTTCGGGGGCGGCTAAACCTGCGCCTGGCACCTTCATCGCGATCACGCAGCAGTACCGTGAGCGTCACAACATGACGTACGAGCTCGACTGTGCTGGTGAGGCGCTTGTCCTGCGCATGTTCTTTCCGCCCGAAGCTGGACCCGCCGAGTGGCGCGTCGAAGCGCGCGGCAAGGGTGCGGGCGAGGCCGTCGTCGTGGATAAGGTAGCGGCGACGCGAGAGCTCGCGTTCCAGGCCGTGTGTGGTGCGTGGCCTACGGCCGGACAAGCCGGTGGCGCGCGCGGCTACGACTGGGACGGCATAACGCAGGTTCTGCGCAGCGTCCGCGCCATCTAGCGCGACGGCCGCGCTAGATGCGGCCTTGCTTGTGCCCGCGGCAACGCCGCCCCGCTCGAGCGACTTGCGGCCTGAGCTCGATGACGGCGGGGACTCGCACGCAGGGCAGGTAACGGCGCGCTATCGGCTCGCCGTTCGGTTTAACCCTCTTGCCACTCGGCCAACGGCTGCGGGCCGGGGACGATGTCAGCGATGTCCGGATCTTCGCCTGGGGCAGCCGCGGGGCGGTTGTCCTTGTCGGTCTTCCGCTGTTCGCGCTGGACGGCTTTGTCTTTCGCCTTGTCCTGACGGGCCTTTTCTTTGAGTCGCTTGTTGGCAGAAATGGGCATCGAGGGCTTTCTTGCCGGAGCTGGTCGGTGGTTCTGCCGGCCCTTTAGGCCCCAGAAGCCACGACGCTCACGGCGGCTCAACTATGGAACAAACCTGCCGGAGATGCCAGCACTGCCCGCGCGTCCGTAGGGCCGGCCTCGGCAAAGTGGCAAGCCTCGGAGTTGGCTCCGGCGGAGGTGCTCGTAAAATCGGTGCTGGCCGAGCAGCTGGTCGTGGCTGCCAGCGCTCGGTGGTTACGCCGTCTTGATCGCCAATTTGCGTGGCCTCGCGGAGCGTGCTGAGGCCATAGGCGATCACGAAGCTGTTGCGCATTTTCACGAGAACAAACGGAACGCTCGGCAAGGCGCGGACTCAATCCCTAACGTGTTCTGCAACACGATCCCTGATCACGCCGCAGCATTCGAGAAACCGCCAAGCGCGTTTCCGACTGACGAGAACGTCAGTCAGGGCGTCGGAAAGCTGGACGAGCCGGGAGACGCTCCGGCAGGTGGTGCGGGTGCCGGCGCCGGGGCTGTTGCGGGTGCAACGGTGGGTGCCGCCGTTGGGCTGGCGGGCGGCGCGGTAGGGGCGGGCGCAGGTGTTGTCGCGGGCGCTTCGCTCGGAGCCGTCTGCCCTCGCTGTTCGGGCGTGAGCCAGAAGCGGGCGTTCGGGCAGGCGCGGAAACGCCGCTCGGTGGCTTCGCAGCTCTCGTGCTCTTGCACTTCGGGTTTGGGCAAGACGGCTGGGACGACGTCGTCCCAGCGCACCACTAGTGACGCGCCTAGCGTCTTCACGGAATCGCCAGAGAACGCGCCGCCGAGCGTGGAGAACATACCGAACAGGTTCAAGTCGACGGTCTTGCCCAGATGGAAAGCAGTCTCTAAGCCGGCTCGCATTGGCACGTTGACGGTCACGTCGATGGTAACGCCTTTGGAGAGCGCGTTCTGCACCGCGCCTGGCTTGAGCGAGGCCGTGCCAGTCCTTGGATCAATCTGCACCGAGGTCGCGTCCAGAGTTACGCCTTCGGGTCGCACCACGGTATCGACGTTTGCACTGATGGCCAGCTCGTACCAGGGCGTGAAGGTCACGAAGCGCGCGGGTGAAAGCGGGAAGCCAAAGCCGAGCGCGAACGGCACGGTCAGGAAATTGCGCTCGCCGCTGATGTATGCAGTCGGCACGCCGCCAAGGTGCATGGCGAACGCGGCCTTGGGGACACCGTCGAGGTAGCGGCCAGCGACCGGAAACACCAGCACCGCGACGCCGCTGCCTGCCACGCCGTGCGCGCGCGTATCGGCGCCATTCTCGAGGGAATTAACGTAGTGAATGCCGAACTGCGCGCTCAGTCGACCGGAGGTCGACGTGAAGTTCGCGTTGTAGCTGAACGTATTGAAGCTGCTGACGTCGCCGAAGCCACGGCGGTAAGCGAACACGACGCTCGAAGCGCGCGTGTCGTACGTGGAAACCGCGGGCGCGTGCGCTCCGCCTTTGGCTGCGGCTGGCCGACTAGCCAGCGTCGTAATCCCAATGGCCGCCAAGCCTACGTAGGCACAGACCCGAAACCTCATCCCGCCAAATACGTTCGCTTCGCGCCCAAACTTAAGGAACGGCAGTCTGTAGCCAGGGCCAGAACGCGTCGGGCCAGTTATGGCCAGCCATGGACGGGTCGCCCGGATGGCAGGTCGAATGGCCGCCCGTGGCGTAGAAATCGAGGAGAGTAGCGGCCCCCTTGGCCTTGATTTGCGCTTCCACCGCTTGCGCCAACGCTAGGGGCGCTGTGCTGTCGTCTTGCGCGTGGCAAAAGAAGCTGGGGGGCACGTCGGCGGGGAACGCGAAGGGCGAACTACTGGCACCGAACGACCAAGTCGACATCGAGCCAACGAAGGCGGGACGGCTGCTCAGCTGCTCGAGCGGATCGGCTGAAGCTGCGCTACCAAGATCGAAATTGGCGGCTAGGTTCAGGGCCAAGTGCGAGCCCGCCGAGTAGCCGATAACACCCAGGTGTGCTGGTTCGACCGCCCAACGGGCCGCGTTCTGCCGCACCAGGCGCACGGCGCGCTTGGCGTCGAGCAGGGCATCGCGCGCGGCGTCCGTCGTGCCGTCACCGACCCGGTACTTCAGCGCGAACACGGCGATGCCGAGCGGGCCCACGCGCTCGGCCAGCTTGGTGGCGTGCGTATCCATGTCCAAAATGAAGTAGCCGCCACCCGGAAATACGAGATAGCCGAAGCCAGTAGCCTTGCTGCCGTCCAGCGGGTAGCGGCGCAGTGTTGGCACGCTGACATGGCCGATGATGCCGTCCGCCGCTAGCGTTTCCGCAGGCGCACCCGGTTTGAAGTTGGGCGGATCGCCTTCGTACAGCGGCAGCTCGTCGAACTTGGCGCCTTGAGGTGGCTCGTAACCGAAGCTGCCCGCAGCGCCGCTCGCGCCACCTGCGCCAGCGTTCGACCCGCTGCTGCCCGCCGTGTTCGCCATGCCAGCTCCAGGGTTACCGCCGCCAAGTGAAGCACCTGCGCTGCCGCCGAGGGCGGAAGTCGAGCCTCCGCCGCCGAGGCTGCTCGCACCGCCCGCGCTGCTGCCGCCCGCACCGCCGTTGGGTGCGCCGGCCGCTTCCGTCGCTTTGCCAGCGCTGGGTGAGCTGCAACCAGAGCAAAGCGCGCACAGCAAACTCAGAAACGACCACGTTCGCATACTTCGACCTCGCGGAACCTGACCGAGTATGTTCCAGAACGAGCGCGGAACGGGTCAGACTTTTCCCGCGCGGCCCCGGAAAGTCGCCTGCTGCCTACTTGGGCGGTACGCCGCGTTTTTGCGCGTTTTGTCGCTCCAGCATCCAGCCCGGGTACTCGCGAGGCAGGGCGCTGGCTGTCTCCAACAGTGCTAGGTGCTCGGCCGACCACGTGACGTCCGCCGCTGCCAGGTTGTCGAGTAGCTGCTCCTGGGTTTTGGCCCCGATCAGCACGCTAGTAACGAACGGTCGCGTGAGCTGCCAAGCCAACGCTAGCCGGGCCACAGAATGCCCCGTTTCGCCGGAAACCTGGCGCAGCGCGGGCAGCACGCTGCGCAGCCGCGCGTTTTCCACCGGCGGAAAATCGTACTTGGTGCGGCGTGCCCCCTCGGGGCCAGGCTGGTCAGGGTCGAACTTGCCCGACAGCAGCCCGCCGGCGAGCGGGCTCCAAGGCAGAATTGCCAGGCCTTCACTCTGAGCCAGCGGCACGAGTTCGCGCTCGATGTCGCGGCCGGCGATGGAGTAGTAGACCTGCGCGCTTTGAAAGCGCGCCAGGTTGCGCGACTCGGCGAAGCCGATTGCCTTCATTGCCAACCACGCGGGCAGGTTGCTAAAGCCCACGTAGCGCGCTTTGCCGGAGCGCACGACGTCGTCGAGCGCGCGCACGGTTTCTTCGATTGGCGTTACTGGGTCGAAGCCGTGAATTTGGTACAAGTCGACGTGGTCGAGCTGCAACCGCTGCAGGCTTTGCTCGATGCTGGCCAGAATGTGCGAGCGGGACAGACCGACTTGATTCACGCCGGGGCCAGCGGTGCCGCGCACCTTGGTCGCCACGACGACTTGCTCGCGCGGCCGCGCCAGTAGCTTGAGTGCCGAACCGAGCAGCCGCTCGGATTCACCCTCCGAGTAGACGTCGGCGGTGTCGATGAAATTGACGCCGCCGTCGAGCGCGGTGCCGACCAGCGCTTGCGCTTCGGTTTGGCCCAGCTTGCCAACCACCTCCCAAAAGCCCTTGCCACCGAACGTCATCGTTCCAAGGCACAGCTCTGAAACGTAAAGCCCCGTCCGGCCGAGCAGATTGTAGCGCATGGGTGGGTATCTAAGGCCGCTGTTGCAGCGCCGCAACGGCCGCGTTCTTCGTGAAGTCGTTAGTCTTCCACGCCGACCGCGCTCGGCGTGCGCTCGTACAACGAGCGGACGAAGCCGATCGTATCGGCTTGGCTAGCGGGCTTGTCGTCGCGGTACCGGCGCACGCGCGCAAAGCGCAACGCAAGCCCGCCCGGATACACGGGGCTCTTCTGCAAGCCGTCGAACGCAATTTCGACCACGAGCTCCGGCCGGACGTGCACCACCCATTCGGTTTCGCTCGTAGCAAGCTCACGTAATTTTTGCGTCTGCCACGCCAAGGTTTCGTCCGTAAGACCCTTGAAGGTCTTGCCCAGCATCACAAAATTTCCGGTTTCCGGGTCGCGCGCGCCCAAGTGCAAGTTGCTGAGCCAACCCTTGCGCCGTCCGCTGCCCCATTCGGCCGCCAGCACCACCAGATCCAACGTCGGTGCTGGTTTCAGCTTCAGCCAGCCAGCGCCGCGACGCCCGGCTTCATAGCTGGACGCAAAGCTTTTGGCTACCACGCCTTCGTGCCCGCTTTCCAACGCAGCGTGTAAGAAGCGCTGGCCAGCCTCGACGCTGTCGACGGCCACTCGCACGACGCGCGATGCCTCCGGCACGACGCGGCTGAGTGCGGCCCAGCGTTGCTCGTTGGTCTGCTCGACCAGGACCTCGCCGTCCGAGTACAAGCAGTCGAAGAAGAAGGCGCTAAGCGGCAGGCTGCTTTGCAGCTCGTCGATAGCCAATTTGCGCCCGAAGCGACGCATCGTCACCTGAAACGGATGCGGGCGGCCGTCGGGTTGCAGCGCGATGGCTTCGCCGTCGAGCACCAAAGTTTCGCAGTCGAAGGAGCGCAGCAACTGTACGATCTCGGGCAGTGCCTCGGTCAGCTCGTTGCCGTGCCTCGAGTAGATGGCCACGCGCTCCTTCGAGACGTGCGCTTGAATGCGGGCCCCATCTAACTTTTGCTCGAAAATGCAGGGCGAAAGCCGAGTTACGGCGTCCGCAACGTCCTTGGCGCTTTGCGCCAGCATCGGGCGCAGCGGACGGAACAACTCGACGCTGAGCTCGGCCAGCGCGGCTTCGCCGCGCGTCAGCGCCAGCACCGCCACGTCGGCCGCGTTGCCAGCGAACAGCATGGCACGGCGCAACACCGGCGCGGCAATGCTCGTGGCTCGTCCGAGCGCGTCGACGACCAACGCTTCCAGCGCACCTTGTCGCAGCTCACCCAGCATCAGCCGCGTCACGAAGTCGCGCTCGGCCGCGCTGAGACGCGCAAATAGGTCTTGCAGAAGCTGGTCACGTCGCTTGCTTGAGCCCTTACCGGACAGTTGCGACAGTTCGTGGAAGGTAGCGTCCAGCTCGGCAACGGTCACGCTCGCCTGCGGCGCGCCCGCGCCGGCCTGAAGCTGCCGCAAGGCTCGGTGGCCGACGCCGAGCTTGCCCTGCCGCAGCTCCCCGCACAGAAAGCCAACACCGGCCCGCACTTCCGCGGGCTCCAGCCGTTGCAACAAGCTCGCGAGCCGTTCTGTCTTTTGCTTGCGCGAGCGCGTTGCTGACACCTCCTCCGAAGCCGCTACGATTTCTGCGAGTGTCAGCATCTGCGCCTCGGGATACCTTGGCTCGCGGGGGGCACTTCTGCCACCATGCCGCGCCGATGGGCAAAGCATCGAAGCGCGAGACAAACTCGGCGGTCCTGAAACAGGCCATGATTCGGCGTTTGCCGCGCCGCCTGCAGTGCGCTGGCGAGCTCGGGTTGCCGGCCGTGCCCGCGCTGCTCGAGCACTACGTGAAAATCTTCGATGGGATTTGGGAGAGCACCGGACGCAAATTCAACCCACCGGAGCTGGACGAGTTCAGAAAGGCGCTGTCGGCGCGCCTCGAGCAAGCCTTCGCGGCATCGTCCAGCTCGAAGGTGGTGGTCACCTACC
>JAYUYU010000261.1:0-2504 GCA_043752365.1 Myxococcales bacterium
CACTACGGCCCCATGGCTCAGGACTTGGCCAAGACGCCAGCCGGCGCCAGTGCCGTCGTGAAGCAACCAGACGGCTCCCTGGGCGTCGATACGGGCCGCCTGGCCCTGGTGCACAACGGCGCCATCAGCGAGCAACAGAAGCAGCTGGACGAGCTTCAGTCGCAGCTGGACGCCTTCGCCAAGAAGCCAGCCAGCGTTGACGCGAACACCGTCTACGGGGGCCGCCGCTAGTGGCCAAGCTGGTTGACTTCGAGCAGGACCCGGTCGCGCCCGACGGTTACGGCGTGTTCCATTTCGACGCGGGCGATTCGCAGTACGCGTTCGAGCCGGACCTGGCTGCCCAAGTCAGCAAAACCAAGGGCGCTCTCGATGCTGCCCCGGACATGCGCGTAGCCGGCCCCGGCGGCGGCGAGGCCCCCCTCCCTGGTCCCGTAGCCCCTCCGCCTCCCGGCATCGAAGTGGCGAACCAGGCAATCGGGCAAGCGCTGGCGAACAGGGCCGCCGAGCAGGCGCAGCCGATGCCCCAGGCTCCCCCGCCGCCGCCTAGCCCGCAGGAGATGGCCGGCACCGCTCGCGATGTCATGGGCCAACGCGCCGCCGCTGACATCATCCGCGGCACCAAGCGCACCTACGCCCCCGGCTCGCCCGGCGTCGACCCGAACCGAATGGTCGACCAAGGCGTGATGGTCCCCACCACCGCTAGTGAGACCTTCGAGTCGCAGAACGCGCTGCCCTATTCCCCTGAAGCTGCTCGTGAGCGCCTCGGGGCGTCGCACATGGTCCAACAGGCCACGTTGGCCGACATGGAGCTGAACCGGCAGCAAACGGAGAACCAGCTGGCGTCGCAACGCGCACTGGCGCCGCGACTTCAGCAGGCGGCCGCCGACGCGGAGAACAACCAAAACCGAGTCATCGGCGCGTATCGCGTCGACCGTGCGCGGCTGCAGCAGGACCTCGAAAAGTACGAGAAGACCGCGCACGTTAACCCGAGCAAGTATTTCCAAGACCGAAGCGTGTTCGCGACCATCGGGCTAGCGATTGCGCAAGGCTTGGGCGCCTACGCGACGACCAAGACCGGCGCGCCAAACTTCGCTTACGAGATGACCCAAAAGGCCATCGACCGCGACATTGCTGCCCAGCGCGACGAAATCGAAGCGGGCCGCGCCTCGCGCCGCAACAGCCTCGCGCAGATGATGGACGACTACGGCTTCGACCTGCAGCAGGCGGAGGCCGCGACGCGCCTGGCGATGACCAAGAGCGCCGAGGTGCAAGCGCAGATGTTCGCCAGCGAGTCGAAGCTGCCGCACTACCAAACCGAGGCCGTGAAGTTCCTGGCGTTAACCAACCAGGACAACATCAAGAACGAGCAGGCGCTGCAGGCCGCGAGCATCGGCAAGCACACGCGCAGCGTCAACAATGCCTTTGTGCAGCCCAAGGCGGCTACGGGCGGCGGGTACGTTAACAAGGAATACACGCCGCAGGAGATGGCCGCTCTCGCGAAGAACCTGCCAGCTGGGCAA
Source organism: Myxococcales bacterium (assembly GCA_043752365.1). GTDB lineage: Bacteria > Myxococcota_A > Polyangia > Polyangiales > Polyangiaceae > PMG-095. The sequence continues at coordinate 1,521 of JAYUYU010000261.1, forward strand.
GGTCAGGACGTGGCCGACCTTGAGCCGAAGGAGCGCCTGCGCATCACGAATGAGTACGGGGAACAGCGGCAGAACTTCGCCAGCCTGCAGTCGACTTACGACGATTTGGCCAAGTCGATGGGGTACCGAATCGACTGGAAAACTAAGCAGCTGGTCGGCGGCGACGGTAAGCCAGTAGACCCCAACGAATCCGCGATATTCGGCAAGAACCCGAACATTCCCGGCATTGGGTACAAGGACGACATCCTGAATCGTCAGGGCGCCAAGCGCGTACAGGAGGCGCAAGCGAAGGCGCGAGCCATCACTGGCAAGTACCTGTCCGGCGCTTCCGTCTCGCCACAGCAGGACGAGATGATTCAGTCCTACTTGATTGGCGACGACGACGCTTCGGCACTGCGCGGCATGACGCGGGCCCTGAGCGACTTGGACAAGGTCGATCGCGACGTGCAAGCGCGCTACCCCGAGCAAATCCGCACGGAGTACGAGCGCCGCGCTCGCAGCGTGAACCGTGAAATCAAGACCGGCCCGGCGCCGGTGAAGGTGAACGCGTACTGATGGCCGGACCCGGCTCTCCCTCCTACCAGCAGACTGCGGTCGGCCCGGTCTACACCCGCGGCGAGCAGGCGTTTCTGCGCGACCGTACCGGCAAGATTGTCACCGTTGACGCTGGCGACGCCGGGCGCCTCTTGGACGAGGACCCTGACTATCTGCCCGTCTCAGCCGAGGACGTAGCCAAGCGCGACGTAGAAATCGCTCGGTCGACGCTCGGCAATCGCGTTGCGACCTTTGGCGAAAACGCCGCTGCCGCCGCTGCCGACGTGCCGCTTATCCCCGTCCGGATGGGCCTACGAGCCGGCTACGCGGGCGCCAAGGCGCTCACTGGTGCCACGGAGACCCCCGAGCAGCTGGGTCTGCCCAACCCGGACAAAATCACGGGGCGCGCTGCCTTCGAGGAGGGCATCGGCAAGCTGGCAACGGCTACCG
>JAYUYU010000262.1:0-6550 GCA_043752365.1 Myxococcales bacterium
CTGGCCAAGCGGCCGATTTCTTAAGCGGTAGCGCCCTTTTTGGCCGTTTTGCCGCTGCGCCCCGCCGGGCCCTTCTTGGCTCTTTTGCCGAGCCCAGGGTTGGTCGAAACGATGCGCGCTAGCGCCTCCACCAGGGCACGGCGCGCGCTTTCGTACGTGCTGGGGCCAATGCGCCCCTCACGTCGCGCGCGCGTCAGGTCCACCAGCTCGTCCAAGAGCACGCGTCGAGCACGCTCTGCGTCACGCTCCTGCAGGTCCTGCTGCGTCTCGTTGCCGAGCTTGCCCCGGTAGGCGGCGAAGCCAACGCCCGCCAACAGAGTGGCAATCAGCGCGGCTATCCAACGGCCCGGACCCGGCGTGGGAATGCCCGCTAGCGACGCCGTGAAGCCGCCCAAACCCTTGGCTTCCCCGCGCACTGCCACGCGCCGTGTGACCAGCACGCGCTGGCCGGTTTGGCTCACGTCGGCCTGTGGCTTTTCGAAGCCGCCGACGTCGATTTCCATGCCGGGCGCGGCCTCCGCAATGAAGCGAATTTCGCCGATATGGGGCGGCATTCCAAAGTTGAACGACGCGCCGGTTTCCCCTTGCCGGGGCAGCTGGAAGCGGAACGACACGCTTTGTTGGCCTGGCGCGAATGTACCGTTCATCTTCGCGCCCCGACCTGGCTCTTCTTCGAAGCGTACGTCGGTCATGGCTTCGCCGGCTTTGAAGGCCTTGAAGCCGCTCGGCAGGCTCATGCGCACATCTTCGGGTACCCAAGTGATGGCGCTGCGGTTGCCATAGCGAAACAGCACCTCGAATTGAAAGAGCGAGTCACGCGTCTCGACGTACACGTACGCGATGCCACCGACGGCTGCTTCAGCCGGATTGCGGGTGACCGGGTACACATGCAAAAGCGAGAGCATGCCCATGTCGCCCTTCAGCTGCATCTGCTCGGACGAGTACTCGGCGGGACCAGAGCGAGAAGAGATGCGGTAGCTGAAGTCGCTGCCAGTGGTGAGACCGTCGAAGCGCGCCATGCCGCCCAAGTCGGTCGTGACGTGGCGCTCGGTGTGTTGCTCGCCCTCGGAGATTTTTTGAAACTGCACGCGCAGCTTCACATCGGCGTTGGGCAGCGGGTCGCCTGCGGCGTTGACGAGCTTCACCAGGATGGTGCCTGGCGGAAGCTCGGGCGTTGGAACGATGCCGTCTTGCTGGGGCGTGCCTGGCGCCGCTCCGGTGCCGACCGCGGGGTGGCCAGCGGGCATGGGCTGAGCTGGCGCTTGCGCCAAGCCGCTGGCGGGCGCGAAAAGGGCGGCAGCGAGCAGCAGGGTCGCTAGGCGCCTCACGGCTTTTCCTCCGGCGTAGAGTCTTTCGACTGGGACTCGGGCTGGACCGCTTTGGCTGCGGCTTTGGGCTCGGTTGCCTGAGGCTCGTCTTTGGGGAGGCCGGCCCGCGCCAGGCGCTGCTCGATGGACTTCTCGACCTCTTCGCGAGCGGGGCCGAGCGCGTCGTCGACGCTTTGGATCAGGCGCTTGGCGTCGGCGCGGTACTTGGCCAAAAGCTCGGCGTAATCCTCGGGGGAGATTTTGCCGACGCCGCGCTCATACTCCAAGTCTTTCAAGGCGCGCAGCACCGAGCGCTTCTCTTCTTCCACCTTCGAAGGCGCACCCATGCCGAGCGCTTCCTCGAAGCCGAGCGGCGTGCCGCCGGTCAGGCTCTGCACACTAGACCACATCAGCGTGATGACGAGCGTGATGGCGCCCGCAGCCAACACCAGCAGCACCAGCTGCACGCCCCACACGAAGCCCGCTGCGACGGCGGCCAGCAGCCACAGCGTTGGCACGGCGACGCGAAGCGTCGACAGGAGCCGCGGCGAGAAAAGCTCGCCTCGTTCCGGAAGCTCGGCTTTTTCCGGAGGAGGGGGCTCGTGCGCCTCGGCTACTTCCGGAGCTGGGCTTTCGGCCTCGAGCAGTTGTGCTTTGGCTTCTTCAGACACGCGGCTCGCTGTGTCTAACACCATCAGGGCGCTTCCGCCGAGCGGCGAATACGGCGCCAACCCCCAAACCGAACAGCGTCGCGCCGAGCGGCGGTAAGGAGCGGGATAACGGCACGTCCAGCGCCACCGTTGGCGGCGGCGCGGTCGAAGGGGGCCGGGTGCTGGCGTAGGCGTAGCTGGGCGACATGGCCAACCACAGCGAGAAGGCGGTGCCCGCCGCCACCCCTGCGCCAGCCCGCACGTAGGCCCACGCCCCAAGCTCGCCCAAGGCCAGATCGGGCCAGAGCGAGATGCCCGCGCCGAGTACGAGCACCGTGCCTCCCAGCCAGATCCACATCACCAGCGGGTTCACGTGGAAGCGAAAGGTGCCGCGCTTGGTCGTCGGATCGATCATGCCGATGACCGTGTACAGGTCTTGGCGCAGGCTGGAGAGCAGGCTGACCTCGGTCGTCGGACCGTCAGGGTTCTTGGCGTAAAAGAACTTGGCGGGGTGAATCAGCCCTAAATCTTTGCCGTTTTCGCGCACCGAAAAGTCCGCGAACAGCATGCGTTTGTTCAGGTCGGCGGCTTCCTCGGCGCTGCACTTCGGGTTGCCGGGGCACATGCGGGTGCCCAGGTACTTGATGTCGAAGTTGCCGATTTGGTGGCTTTGCCCGGGCACCAGCGTCACTTCTCGCTCCAGGTTCCAGGCCGAGCCCACGAAGCCGAGAAACATGCCGACGATGCCCAGGTGGACGATGTACCCGCCGTAGCGACGACGGTTTTTGGCGACCAGGTTGAACAGCGCCGTGAGCACGTTCTCTGGCTCGCCGCGCTTGTCTGCCCCGCGGCGCCGGGCGCTCACGCCGCGCTGAAATTCTTGCACGATTACGGCGATATTGAAGGCCGATAGTGCGACAACCACCACGGGCGCCAACGAGCCAATCTTCTGCAAAACCACACCAACCACGCCGGGATAGAACGGGTCGCGCGGCACCATGGCCGGGTAGCCAAAACGGCCGCCAAGCGCGAAGTGCAGCCCCCCCGCCACCACGAACGCGATGGCCGGCCACTTGAAGGCTTGCTTGAGTGCGCCCTCGCTGGTCTTCCGCCAGCCGAACAGCGGTGCCAGGCCCATCAGCGCAAAAATGGTGATGCCAATCGGCGCCAGCCAGCGGTTGAAGAAGGGCGGGCCGACCGTGACCGTCTCGTTCCACAGCTCGGAGAGCTTGGGGAACATGGTCGCCGTGAGGATGAACGTCATGGCGCCCAGCAAGGCCCAGTTGTTCACCACGAACATGGCCTCCCGGCTGGCCAGCGTTTCAATCTCGGACTTGGAGCGCAGCTGGGGCAAGCGCCAAATGATGAGTCCGGCCGAGGCGCCCGCGATCAGCCCCATGAAGTAGAGAAAATAGGTGCCGATGTCGCTTTGGGCGAAGCTGTGGACGCTGGCAATGATGCCCGAGCGCGTCAGGAAGGTGCCGAAAATGGTCATGAAAAACGTGAAGCAAATCAGGAACACGTTCCACACCTTGAGCATGTTCCGACGCTCTTGAATCATCGTCGAGTGGACGTAGGCGGCCGCCGTGAACCACGGCAAACACGCAGCGTTTTCGACCGGATCCCAGGCCCAGTAGCCGCCCCAGCCCAGCTCTTCGTAGGCCCAGCGCATGCCCAGCACGTTGCCGATGGACAGGAACATGAAGGCGAACAGCATCCACTTGCGGGTCGCGACAATCCACTCGTTGTCGAGCCGGCCGGTAACGAGTGCGGCGACGCAAAACGCGAACGGCACCGAGCAACCGACGAAGCCCATGTACAGGGCCGGCGGATGGATGATCATCCAGTAGTTTTGCAGCAGTGGGTTCAAGCCCTCGCCATCGGGGCGCGCGCCCGCGATGTTGGTCTCGAACGGGTTGGCGCTGAACAGCATCAACACCGAGAAAAACGCGATGATCACCATTAGCGTGGCGATGATGAACGGCTGAAGCTCGCGGTAGCGGCCCTTGAGCCAAGCTACGCAGGCGGCCGTGTACATCGACAACAGCAGCGACCACCACAGCAGCGAGCCGTCCTGGCCGCCCCACAGTGAGGTGAGCAGGTACACCCACGACATGGATCGGTCGCTGTAGCGCGACACGTAGCGAATGCGAAAGTCGTGCGCTTGGAAGGCGTAGGCGAGCAAGAGCACGCCGAACAGCACCAGCGCACACGTGGCGTACGCGCCCAGGCGCGCCGCCGTGAGTAACCTGGGCCTTCCGCGACCGGCTGCCAGCGACACCGCAAACGTGTACGCGGCCGCTACCAGGATGGCGTAGAGGACACCGGTGCCGAACTCGGGGAGGGACTGCCACATGACGCGCCGGAGCTTAGCCTGCTTTGGGGGTTGGTAAGCTCGCGCGCTTGCATTTCGAGCGGCGGAAGATTCGGGTGGCCGTGTTCTTCAGAGTGAACCACCCGTCTGGGAATGAAAGCCGTCCGCCAGCTGTCCTCACCGGTCGAGGCCGACCCGCTCGCGGTGTCTGCTCGTGCTTTCCACGCCCCAACTACTGAACACATCGCCCTGGTGCCGCAGGCACCAGCTGGATCGCCTCACCCCTACTTTGGCGAGTGCAGATCACGATCACCCACGGAAGACCGGAGTGAACAAACTCGGCGAGGCCGAGCGCACGCTGGTTTTCAGGACGGGTGAGTCGCCCGAGCGCCCCAGGCGGAGCGACGGAGGAGAACCAACCCGACTGTCTCCACCTCAGGTGGAGACAGTCGTTCCGCCGGGTTCGCCCAGGCAAACCCGCCGAATATTGCCGCGAGCCATCTTGAAGACGCGGATGGCTAAGCTGTGCTCGCGGCAGAGTGCGACGGCCGTGGAGTCCATGACGCCCAAGTGATCCGCCAGGAAGCGGTCGTAGGTGACGCGCTCGAGCATTTTCGCGTCGGGGTGGCGGCGCGGATCGCGGTCGTAAATGCCGTCGACCTTGGTCGCCTTCAGCAGGGCGTCGGCACGCATTTCCATGGCGCGGAGCGCGGCGGCCGTGTCGGTCGAGAAGTACGGGTTGCCGGTACCAGCGCCGAAGATCACCGCGTGACCGTTGTCCAGGTGGCGCATGGCGCGGCGACGAATGTACGGCTCGGCCAGCTGCTTGATCTCGATCGCGGTCATCACGCGAGTGGGAACGCCCGAGCGCTCCAGCGCGTCTTGCAGGGCCAGCGAGTTGATGACCGTGGCCAGCATGCCCATGTAGTCGCTCTGCGCTCGGTCCATACCCTCGCTGGCGCCGCGTAACCCACGGAAGATATTGCCGCCACCGACGACCAGCCCAAGCTGCACGCCGGTGGCATGGACTTCGGCTAGCTCGGCTGCCGTTTCCTTCAGCGTGATGGTGTCGATGCCCGAGCCGCCCTCTTTACCGCTCAGCGCCTCCCCCGACAGCTTGATGATGACTCGCTTGTAGCGAAGAGTGGCGGCGCTGCTGGAAGGGGCAGATTGGTTTTCCACGATGGGCACACGTAGCCCCGGCGCCCGGATTACGCAACCGCTTCTGGCGCGCTGTCTCGTGGGTCGGCGGGGCCCCAACCCCGCCTCTTTCGCTCGCGCCTGCCTGCCTGGTTGTCTGGCGCGGCACGCAAGGCCGTAGTAATTCCGGCGAGGCATGCTTCCCCGGGCCCCACGTAACGCCTTCCTGCTGCTGTTGCTGGCGCTTGGCTGTGACCCCAAGCCAAAAACTGGCCCGGCTCCGAGCGCGTCCGCGAGCGTGCAGCCCGCCGGGCTCAGCCCCGAGCTAGCGGCGCGCGTGCTGGCCAGGGTCGGGAAACAAGAAATCACGTTGGGCGAATACGCCGCGACGCTCGAGCGCATGGATCCGTTCGAGCGGCTCCGCTACCAGTCGCCCGATCGCCGAAAACAGCTGCTGAACGAGCTGGTCGACTTGGAGCTCTTGGCCGAGGAAGCCCAACGGCGTGGACTGGACAAGCAGCCCGAAACGCAAGAACGCGTGCGTCAAATGCTGCGCGACGAGCTGCTTGCGGAGGTGCGCGCTTCCGTAGCAGCGCCGAACGACATTTCCGAGGCTGACGCGCGGCGTTACTACGACGAGCACCGCGATGACTTTCGTGAGCCGGAGCGGCGCCGCGTCGCGCACATCGCGCTCGGCAGCGAAGCCGAAGCCAAAGCGGTGCTCGAGAAAGCGCTCAGCGCCAACGCCACCGAGTGGGGCAAGCTCGTCGAGCAAAAATCGAAAGACGCGCGCGGCAAGCCGAGCAGCTCGCTGCCGCCCGAGCTAGCCGGCGATTTGGGCATAGTCGGCCCGCCCGCGCACCCGCGCGGCGAAAACCCGAACGTACCGGAGCCGCTCCGAGCTGCGGTATTCGAGATTGCAACATTGGGCGGCGTTTTGCCACGACCCGTGGCCGCCGCGGGGGCGTTTCACGTCGTTCGCCTGACCGGCAAGACCGACGCGCGCGACCGCAGTTTCGCGGACGCCGAGCGCTCGATTCGAGTGGCGCTGGTGCAAGAGCGCATTCGCGCGCGTGAGCTCGAGCTCGAGCTCGAGCTGAAGAAAAAGTACCCGGTCACCATCGACGAGGCGCAGCTTG
>JAYUYU010000263.1:0-6533 GCA_043752365.1 Myxococcales bacterium
GGGGACCACGCTTTCGACACGGATAACGTGAATGCCGACGCCACGCGTGGCGAGTGCGACGGCTGGGCTCGCAAAATTTCGATGGGCGAGCAGAGTGCCGCAACGGGCACCCCGCTCAAGCGCGACTTTGGCGGCGCCCGACGCTACTTCACGGCACACCGGGCCCACGAACGCGAGTACGTCTCTTCGAGCGTCGGCAACCTGCGTGAGGCGGTGCACGCCTTCGCGCGCTGCCTCACACGCACGGTGGGTGAAGATCGCTCGGCCGATGCGCGCGTGGGCGCGCAGCTGGGGCACCTGGTGGCGGCGTTCGGCGCCAACGACGCCGACGTGATCCGTCGCGAGGCCGAAGGCGTCGTGCAGGTCGTGACCGACGTGATGGACCAGAGGAAAAAGCTGCAGCAAGAGCAGATGCAGATCTTGAGCGAGAAGATTCAAAAATTGAAGGCCGAGCTGCACGAAGCCCGCGAGAGCGCTGCCTTGGATCCGCTGACCCAACTGCACAATCGCTCTTCGCTCGACTCGCAGCTCGAGCGCGTGGCCGATCTTTCGTTCTTGATGAGCGCCACACCCTGCTTGTTGATGATCGACGTCGACCACTTCAAGTCGGTCAACGACCGCTTCGGTCACCCGATCGGCGACGAGGTGATCCGGCGCGTCGCCGACACGTTGGTGCGCAATTTCTTGCGCCGTGAGGACTTCGTGGCCCGCTACGGCGGCGAAGAGTTCGTGGTCGTAGTGCCCGATTCGTCCGCGCACGCCGTGCGTCAGCGCGCCGAGCGGGTTAGGCAGGCCATTGGCGAAATTGGTTTCAGTAAGGGCAAAGACGAGTTCAGCGTCACCGCGTCGATTGGCGTGGCGGTGCTGGGTCCCGGCGACACGGGCAAGACCTGGCTGGCTCGCGCGGACGCCGCGCTCTACGAAGCCAAGTCCGCCGGCCGCAACCGCGTGATCTTCGCCGAAGACAGCGGCGGCGCGTCTGCATCTCTTCACCCGTCTCGGCCCCCGTCCCAAGCCCCCGCGCGTTCGCTATCGAGCGGCTCGCTACGCGTGCCAGCCAAATCCGGCTAAAGAAAGCGCGAAAACAGGCAGGCGGGGCGGCGAAAGCCCTTCTCGGTTCGCAAAAGTCACTTCGGACTCGAAGTCACTTTCCGCGACCTCCAAAAAGTCACTTCGACCTCGAAGTCACTTTCCGCGACCTCCAAAAAGTCACTTCGACCTCGAAGTCACTTTCCGCGACTTCCAAAAAGTCACTTCGACCTCGAAGTCACTTTCGGCGTTGGGAGGGCTCGTGCCGGATGACATAAGCGAGAAAACAGGGGACGGGGGGAGATTTCGAGAAGAGGGATGGGCGTGGGTCCACGGGCCGCCTCGACGCAACAGGCAGGCCGCTGGCGCTACCGCCGATTGACGACGAACCCGTCGGGCAGCTCATCCGCTCGCTCCAATGCACCATTCTTGTTCGGTCCCCCGAACAAGAAATGCGCGGCTCGTTCCTCTCGCCGTCCCCGCCTCGCCGTTGCTTCCCTCTCGAGCCGCTACTCGACGGCCTTGAACTCCGCGGGCGCAGCCGAGCCTTCGCCGTAGAAGTATTTTTCGCACTCGGTCATCCAAAGGCGCTGGCCTGATTCGCTCGTTAGGTCCAGCCGGTACTCGTTGATGAGCATTTTGGAATGCTCGAGCCACGCCTTCCAGGCTTGGGCAGACACGGTGTCGAAAATGCGTTGCCCCAGGTCGCCCCGAAACGGCGCCTTTTCCAAGCCGTCGAGGTCTTTATCGAGCTTCACGCAATGCACGGTACGAGCCATTTGCGCCGACTCTTACCGCGCGTTTTCAACGCGTCAAGCCAGGCTGGGACGATCCACGTCTGCCTGTCGATTCAGCTCGGGGAGCGACTTTTGAGGTAAGGCTGCTCGACCGTGATGGGGAAGGTTTGGCCTTGGCGCCAAAGGGTGCCGCTGAGAAAGCGGACCTGCTTGGTGCGGGCCTCGAGGATGGCGCCGATGACTTGGCCCGGCGCACGCGGCGTGATGCCCAGGGCTTCGATCAGGATATCGCCGTCTTGTACACCGATGCCAAGGGCGGCCACGCCCGACAAGCGTAATCCTGCTGGATGCTCCAGCGACTTGGCGACGAAGCCGCCCTGCGGTCGGGCCGCGCCTTCCGCCAACTTCAACACGGTTGCTTCGGAGACGAACAGCGCGCCCGGCTTGGCCAACGGCCGCGCCTTGACGGCGCGGGGCACGGGCGACTTGGTGGCGGTGTCGAAGCTGAGCTCGAACGGAGCGGCCGGCGCGCCGACGCTCGCGGTTGCCTCGGGCTCTTCGCTAGGCGCCGCAAGTACCGCCGTCACGCGCAACAAGGCCGCGACCGCGGAGTTCGAAAGCGGGACGACCAGGCCGCTCGCTGCGTGCGCTGCGACAAGAAACGGTACGCTCAACGCAGCGCTTCCGACGAGCCAACGAGCCAAGCTGTGCACGGCCACTTTCCGCATTGTACAGGTTAGACCCGAACCCGCCAGTTCCCTTGAAAACACTTGCCGATGCTGTCGCAGGTTGGATCGGTCACGATCAGCTCCGGCCGAGAATCTTGGCAGTAGATGATGGTGTTTTGGCGAAAGGTGTGGCCGAAATGGATCGACTCCTCGCGGGCAATACCGTGAACGACCCAAGCCGGCTCCCGAAACACGCCTTCCGGCTCTTCGTCGTAACCCACGCAATGTTCGACGCGGTAGCAGCCGAGGATCAGCAAGTCTCGCATGACCTGGTGCCGCGAATCGTTGACTCGCCGGGGCAGCAGCATGGAGCGCGGGTTGTAGGCCGTCAGAATGGCGAAGCGCTGACGCAGCAGCGGCGGCAAACTGCCGACGTCTTTGACGATTTCCCCGTCCAGCGAGACCCGAATCACGCCGCTGTCGCTGGGCAGCTCATAAACGGTCGCGAAGTACGAGCGGAGGAGGTTCTGGTCCACGCCGGCCTAGTTACCGCAACTTTGCCCCGCCTCCTAGGCCCCTCGCCGCGGTGAGCCAGCTCGCGCGCCAAGTTCGGTTTCTGGCGAGGCTTCCGCGAGGACCGAAGCGGAGCGTACACCAGTACGTGAGCATCGGACCGCAGCGGAAACGAAGCCAGAAACCGAAATCGGCGCGCGAGCTCAAACCTTGAAGCGATAACCCACACCGCGAACTGTCAGCAGGTGTTCCGGCTCGGCCGAGTCCTTTTCAAGCTTGCTGCGGAGCTGCAGCAAAAAGTTGTCGATGGTGCGCAGCGTACCGTGGTGCCCCACGCCCCACACCTGGGTCAGGATTTCCTCGCGCGAAAGCACGCGGCCTTGGGCCTCCACCAGACACCACAGCACGTCGAACTCGGTCGCGGTTAGCTCTACCGGGGCGCCAGCGCGGCTTACCAGGCGCGTACCTGAATCGATGGTGAGATCGCCCGCTTGGACTACGGCTTCCACACGCTTGCGGCTCAAGCCGTCGCGGCGCAGCACGGCCTTCACCCGGGCTAGTAGCTCCGCTAAGCCGAACGGCTTCGTGATGTAGTCCTCGGCCCCGAGCTCGAGGCCCATGACTTTGTCCATCTCGGCGCCGCGCGCGCTGAGCATGACGACCGGCACGGTGGCGTGTGTGGCGCGCAGCTGCCGCACTACCTCGAAGCCGTTCATCTTCGGCAGCATTACGTCGAGAATGACGAGGTCTACCCCGTTGGAGGCGGCGCGCGCCAGCCCGTCTTCGCCGTCGACCGCGACCTGAACCTCGTAGCCCTCCGCCTCGAGGTTCATGCGCAAGCCGAGCGAGATGCTCTCGTCGTCCTCCACGATGAGGATGCGTTTTTTGCCGTTTGGCGGGACCAACACTCGCTATCTAGTGCCGGCGCAAGAAGGCAACAAGGCTCTCGCACAGCCAAGATCCGAAACAGCGCATTCTCCTGTGGAACTCCAGCGCGAGCCGACGGACATTCCCCCCCCCGTATGAGCGCCCCGCCCCAGCCTTTGCCTCGCCTCAACCTCGCCCTCACGTGCTTTGGACACGCCGCCGTCTTCGGCTGGGCCGCCAGCGCTCTGCCTTGGCGCTCCGGGACGGCCTTCGCGGTCTCGCTCACGTTACTGGCAATTTTGCACGTAGCAACGGCCGTCACGGCCTTGCTGCAGAAGCCAGCTTGGCTGGTGTGGGCGTGGCGCGCGCTCAGCGTGGTGTCCGCACTGGTGTTCGTGACCGTCGGCTGGTCGATGGCCGCTGCCGCCATCTACGTGTCCAAGCTTTACGTTCGCATGGGTCCGTCGGTCGGGGGCGGCATCGTAGCGGCGGCCGTGTTGCTGGCGCTGCTCACTCTGCCGATGGCCATTTGGGGCGCACGCCACACGTGGCCCAGCCGTACCAAGTCTTGGCGACGGTTGGGCGCGGGCGGCGCCGTGTTGAGCGCCCTGTGCGTGTTCAGCTTGCCGCTCGCCAGCAGCGCCGCGCACGCCAAAACGGTAACCCAAGCCGACTCGCAGCTCTCGACCGACTTGAGCGACCTGCTCGAAAGCCATGCGCAGAAATCGCCCGTGCGCGGCCGCCGCACGGTTGCCGGGGCCGGGCCCGCGGTCTGTAAGCATGCAGTAACGCCGGAGCGGTTGGCGTTGTTGGTCTCCTATGTGTCGCGTCGAGGCCGACCTACTTCGGTGTGCTTGCAGGCCACGACCCCGCGCCAACTGCGAGGCCTGCTGAGAAAGCTTTTGGCGCGGAAGGCTCGCGCCGGCTCCACCGTGGTGGTGGACCTGGTCAAAGCGGTCAAGCCGCTTTCCAGCAGCTTTGCCTTGCTGGACGCGTTGGAAGTACGCCCCGGGCTGGACGGGGTGTGCGAAGCCGAGCGCTGCCTGCCCGCCTGGCAACTCACGCTCAGCGATGTCTTCTCCGCAAATCACCCGCTGCCCTCGATGCCCGAGGTCAGCTTCGGCTTTTCGAGCGAAGCCGTCCGCCAAGCCTTGGGCTCGCCGCCCGAGAGCGCGGGCCGCGGCATCGACGGCTTCTCTCGCATCGAAACCGAAAGCTTTGCCGCCGACGTCAACGGCGTACACCGTCTGATCCGCACGCGCAGCACGCCGCCCGCGCTCGGCCCGTCCGGTATCGCGCAGGCCGTCACGTCCGCGCAGGACTACATCCTCGGGGCACAAGCGGCCGACGGCACGTTTCGCTACTCGCTCAACCCCACGACCGGCGAGGAAGACCGAGCGACCTTGAACCTACCGCGCCAAGCCGGCACCACCTACGCACTGTGCGAGCTGGGTCGCGGCACGGAGCTCCAATCCGCCGTCCAGCGCGCGTTGGGCGCCATCGAGCCTACCGAGAGCAGATTCGGCGCCGTTTCTGCGCTGAGCGACGGAAGCGGGTTCGGTTTGGGCAAGAGCGCGCTGCCGCTGTTGGCCATGCTGCGCTGTCGAGAGCTTGCCGGGGCTGACAACGACCGACTGATTGGTCAACTGAGCCGCCTCATGCTCACGCTGCAGCGCGCCAACGGCAGCTTTTTTCCGGCCTTCGACCAAGGTACGAAGCGAGGTGCGGGCGAGCACGAAATTTTGTACGCGGCGGGACAAGCCGTGCTGTCGCTGGTGCTATTGGAGCAACAGCTGGCAAGCCTGAAGGGCAGCGCCGCCGAGCCCTTGCCCGACTCCGCCAAGTTGAAGGGCGCGTTGGACCGAGCCATGGACTACTACGGTGGTCCCTACTGGCCGAAGCCGCTGCGCGACTTCTTCTTCTTCGAAGAGGGTTGGCATTGCCTGGCGGCTCGCCACGCGCTGACGTCTCATCGTCACGATGGCTACGAGCAGCTGTGCATCGACTACGTCGCGTCACGCATGCGCTTCGTCGCCCGTGCAACCGACAGCGCCGAGCCGAACTTCATCGGCGGTTACGGTGTGAGCGATATGTTTCCACCGCGCAACACCGCCACGGCCGGCCTGGGTGAAGCCCTGAATGCCGCCACCACCATCAAGCAAAAGCGCGGCATGAACGTGGACGCCGACAAGGCCATTTTGCGAGACTTAGTGGGATTTCTGCTGCGCGCCCAATGGTCAGAAGCCGGCTGCTACGCCTGCAGAAGCCCTAAGGCCGTCATCGGTGGCTTCTCGCAACAACTCGCCTCCCCCGGCATTCGCATCGACTACGTGCAACACGCCATGTCCGCCATCGGCCACGGCGGAAGGCTGTTGTTTTGAGATACGAGGCGGCCCTGGGAGGCTCGAGATTTTTTCACAGGGAGATCGGGAGATCGGGAGTCGTGCGAGATTTCGGGTTCGCGCTGCCGCCCGTGAGCCCGCGACGGCGTCAGCTTCGGGTTCCCTTCACGCGCGCCGCTGGCGCGGCGAACTACAAATTCTCGCTCGCACGGCTCCTGAACTCCCGATCTCCCTGTGAAATCTCGTAAGACGCTCCCCCTGTCGCAGCGCCCCCAGACCCGCCCCGAGTTACCCAGATGCCCCAGATGAACATGGTCCAGTCGATCAACGACGCTCTGCGCGTAGCTATGCGCGCGGACGCGAACGTCGTCGTCTTG
>JAYUYU010000264.1:0-6531 GCA_043752365.1 Myxococcales bacterium
CGACCTCGGGCGCGGGTGCTTCGACCTCGATCGAATTGCCCACCATGGCGACGCTATTCGGTAGCGTATCGACCGGGGGTGGCGGCACGGCGGCGTGCAGGCGCGCCAAGATGGGCAGCAGCAGCAGCGCGCCGTGTAGCCCAACGGAAACGAACAATGCCGCTACGTTACCTTCGCTCGACAGCTTCACGGCGACGCTCATATTCGGACCTGACACCGCCCAGTGGCACAGGTTCCGGCCAGCAGCTTAGCGCCGCAGCGCCGTCAGCGGAATCACGTTGCTGGCGACGCCGGTGCCGGGCGCTTCTTCATGGGCTTCGTCGACGCCCATGGCGCGACGCAACTCTGTGTCGAACAGGTGCGATGGCCGCACGTTACCCAACGCTGCGAAGACGTTTGCGCGAACGGTCGGATTCTGATCGTTGAGCGTCGTCAGTAGCTGCTTGACCTGCTTCCTCTTCAAATTGTCTTGCGAGCCGCAAAGGTCGCACGGAATGATCGGAAACTCCTTCAAAGCCGCCAGTTCGGTCAGCTCCGCTTCGGAAGCGTAGACGAGGGGACGAATCACGACGTTGCGCCCGTCGTCCGAGCGCAGGCGCGCCGGCATGGCCTTGAGCTGGCCGGCGTACAGCAAGTTCAACATCAGCGTCTCGATCACGTCGTCGCGGTGATGGCCGAGCGCAATCTTGGTGGCGCCCAGCTTTTGCGCTTGCGTGTACAAGATGCCGCGACGCAGGCGCGAGCAAAGCGAGCAGAAGGTTTTGCCCTCGGGAATTTTCTCGGTCACGACCGAGTAGGTATCTTCTTTGACGATCACGTACTCGTAGCCTTCACGCTCGAAGTACGCGGGCAACAGCTCGCTCGGAAAACCCGGGTGCCCTTGGTCGACGTTCAGGGCGAACATCGAGAACTCGAACGGCGCCTTCTTCTGCAGCTCGCGCAGCAGGTACAGCATGGCGTGGGAGTCCTTGCCGCCGCTCACCGCGACCATCACGCGGTCACCAGGCTCCAGCAACCGAAAGTCCGCTGAGGCTTTGCCCATAGCGGACAGCAGCTTTTTTTCGAGTTTTTCCATCGCTCAGCCCCAGTCGGGGTCGATTCCGGCCAGCTCGGCCAAAGACACGGGGTGATACGGCGGCCTGGGGGTGATGCCTTGACCCGGGTCGCCGCCTTGTTCGGCCAAAATGCGCGCGCACGTCGCCAAGCACCACTTGCCCTGACAGTGACCCGTGCCAAAGCCGGTGTAGCGCTTCAGCGACTCGATGTCGCGGTGACCGCGCTCGATGCCGCTCAATAGCTCGTGCAACGTTACGTCTTCGCAGCGACAGACGAACTGCTTCATTTCGGCCCGCGCGGTGTCAATTCACGTTGGGCGTGAACTCGCCGCACAGGTTGGCCATCGGCCCCTGCGGCTTGCGTCCGTCGAACGCCACCTGGCATTGGATGGGATTGTTCAGGCTCTCGGCCAAATCGATGATCAGGGGGCTGGCCCAACTGCGACCGCCGTCGAAGCGCGCGCGAATCACGCCTTGTGGATCGATGAACCAAGTCTCGGGGAACAGCTTGGTACCGTACTTGTCGCGCACGATGCTCGATTCGGAATCAATCAGCACTTCGAACGGCGGCTCGCCGCCGCCCAGCACGCTCTTCATGGTGTCGCGCGCGTCTACCGCGTCCTCGTCGGTCGTGATGGTGAGCAGCACGACGTTGGGGTGCGCCTTCAATGCCTTCGCCAAGTCGGCAATCGACGGCATTTCTTCCAGGCAAGGGCGGCAAGTCTTGGTCCAAAAGTTCAGGATCACGACCTTGCCGCGAAAGCTGGACAGCTTGACCTTGGGACCGTTGATCGACGGCAGCTCGAAGTCCGGAGCCAAGCGGTTGCGCGCGGCGTAGTCCGGCTGCAGGGCGCACAGCGACGTGCACGAGCGACGCGTTTCGCTGTCTTTCACGGTCGTCACGAAGCCGTATACACCGAGCGCCGCGCAGCCGATGAACGCCAGCTCTACGATCTTAGCGAACGCCATCTTCAGTCTCCCTCGTACTCGCAGCGGGCGTCACACGTCTCGTGAACGATGATGCGCTCTAGTGCCGGCAGGCTGGGGCGCAGCTTGTGCCACAGCCAATGCGCTAGGACTTCGCTGGTCGGGTTCTCGAGCCCTGGCACGTCGTTCAGGTAGTTGTGGTCGAGCTGCTCGTGGAGTGGTTGCCACAATGCATCGAGATCGCCGTAGTCAATGAACCAGCCCGTCTCGGGGTTTACCGGTCCCGAGACGACGAGCTCGACTTTGAAGCTGTGGCCGTGCAGCCGGGCGCATTTGTGACCCACCGGCACCTTTGGCAAGCGGTGGGCAGCCTCGAAGCGTTGCTCTCTAACCAGACGGACTTTCACGGCGCCGGGAGTGTATCACGCGCTCCTGCGCGTCAACTTGGCGCGCGTTTGCGAGCCATTTGCGGGTAGGAGCGAGGTGTAGGTCCACGTCCGTAAAGCGGCGCGCGGCTCGCATCTATCTTCGACGATCGCGCCAGCGGGGCTGGTTCGGGTGGTTCGCACCACGCACGGTGGAGAGTCCAGCTGCCGGCAATTTTTGCGGCTGGACGGACCGAAGCGAAGCAGTCGCTGCAGGCCCACGGAAAGCGGCAAGTTTCTTTATGCCCCCCCGCACTAACGAAATGTGGTCATGCACGCAGTAACGAAGCCTCTCTCGGCGTTGGCACTGACGCTCGCGGCAGCGGCGCTCGCCGCTTGCACCGGACAAGTCGACCATGGCAGCACCCAGCAGGCTGGGGGTGGTGCCAGCAACACGGGGGGTGGCACGGGGGCAGGCGGCAGCTTGCCTCCCCAAGTGTGCAAGGTCGGCACCTTGCGCGCGCCCATGCGGCGCCTCACGCGCTTCGAATACAACAACTCCGCGCGTGATCTGCTGCAAGACGCCAGCTATCCCGCCAACGCGCTACCCAGTGAAGAGTTGGGCAACGGCTTCGGCAACGACGCTGACTCGCAAGCCGTCGTGGCGGCGCTGGTCGAACAGTACGTAACGGTGGCCGAGAAAATCGCAGCTAGCGCCACGGCTCCCGCTCGGCTGGCTGCGCTCGCGCCCTGCGCGACCCAAATCACGGATGCCGTTTCCGAAACCGCCTGCGCGCGCACCATCGCCGAGACGTTCACGCCCAAGGCTTGGCGCCGCGTGCTGGTCGCGGGCGAGGCGGACGGCTTGGTCGCTCTATTCAGCGGCATCCGCGCGACCTCGGATTTTCCGGCCAGCGTCGCCGCTATGCTGGAAGCCATTTTTCAGAGCCCCGAGTTCTTGTACAAGCCGGAGCTGGGCGTCGCCGTCGCGGGTCGCACTGACGTGAAGCAGCCAACGGGCGACGAAATGGCGACGCGCCTGTCGTACTTGTTCTGGGCCTCGACTCCGGACGACGCGCTGCGCGCGGCCGCGGCTGCAGGTCAGCTCGGCAACCCGGCTGGCGTACGCTCGCAAGCCCAACGCCTACTGGCCGATCCGAAAGCGCGCGAAGTGGTGCGCTTCTTTTTCGACAAGCTGTTGCCCATCGAGTCGCTGTCCGCCCTCGAACGCGACAAAGTTCTGTTCCCCACGTTCAACGGGAAAATTGGCTCGCTCATGCGAACCGAAACCGAAACCTTCCTCGAAAACGAAATCTTCAACGGCCCCGGCACTTGGCCGGGCGTGTTCACGGCCAACTACACCTACGCCAATCAGGAGCTCGCTACCTATTACGGGCTCACGGGCGTGACGGGCGACGCTTTCCAAAAGGTCATGTTGGACCCCAGCACGCACCGCGGCGGCTTGCTGACGCAAGGGGGTGTGGTGGCAGGGCCCATCCACACGAACAACGCCAACCCAGTCGTGCGCGGCTCATTCATCGTTCAAAAGCTGATGTGCCAGATCATTCCGAAGCCTACCGGCGCCATTGCGGCCAAGGTGACGCCGCCCGATCCGAACAGCGCCGCCACCGCTCGCCAGCGCTTCAGCACGCATAGCACCGACCCTACCTGCCACGCCTGCCACGTGAATATGGATCCGATCGGTTTCGCGCTCGAAAACTTCGATCCTGTGGGCTTGTGGCGCGATCAAGAGAAGGGCGTCGTCATCGACGCCTCCGGCGACGCACCCCTGCTGGGCGCGTTCAACGGCCCGCTCGAGCTCGAAAAAATGCTCGCCGGCTCCGAGCAGGTTCAAAACTGCTTCGCGTCGCAGTGGATGAACTTCGGCTACGGGCGCACTCTGACCGAAGCCGAGTCGTGCGGCGTCGAAGGCGTGCGCATCCAATTCAAAGAGGCCGGCTACAACGTACAAGAGTTGCTGTTGGCGCTCACTCAGGCCGAGGCGTTTCTCACTTTGCCGGCGGTGGCGGAATGAATCTCATGGGCAAGTTCAAGCTAGACCGACGGACTCTGCTACGCGGCGCAGGCAGCATCGCCATCGCGTTGCCCTGGCTCGAAGTCATGGGCCACGACAAGCTGGCCCACGCGGCTGGCGCGCCGGCCAAGCGCTTTCTGAGTGTTTATCAGCCGGGCGGCACCGTGCTCGACAAGTTCTGGCCCAGCGCCACAGACCCCACCACCAGCGCCATACTCACGCCACTTTCGGCCCTCAAGGCCAAGCTGTTGGTGCTGAAGGGCTTGGACATGGACTGCGCGGTGGGCGAGCAACACCAGGCCGGTATCATCGGCTTTCTGACGGGCAGCCAGCAATCGGGCTCCCCCAAGGAGTACAGCGCGTACCCCTCTATCGATCAGGTTATCGCGACGCGCATTCAAACGGACGCCGCCACGCGCACGCAGCATGGCAGCTTGCAGTTCGGCGTGCGCTGGGCGACCGGCTCGAGCCACGGGCTATTGTCACCCATCAACTCGGCCACCTTCGAGGACTCAAAGGAACTCACGCCGCTGCCGCCGCGCCTCGACCCGCAGCAAATTTTTACGGACTTGTTCGGCACCCTTGACCCGGGCATGGGCGGCGGCGCCGCCGCCGACGCGCGTATCGCGCGTCGCAAGTCGGTGCTCGACTACGTCGACAAGCGCTACGTCGCGCTGAGCAATCGCCTGGGCGCTGCCGACAAGGCCAAGCTCGACAACCACCTGACCAAGCTGCGCGACATCGAGACCTCGCTAGCCAACGGAGTCGTCGGCACCACCATTTGTCGAGCGCCGACGAAGGTCGACACCACGGGCTACAACCCGACCACCGGCTTGATGTCAGACAATGTCGACCAAGACAGCGACGCGATGATCCCGACCGTCGGTAAATTCATGATGGACATGATGGTCATGGCCTTCGCCTGCAACCTCACGTCGGTCGGCCACTTCCAGTGGACGGACACCGAGGCGAAGCACACCTTCCCCTGGCTGTCGCTGAGCAACCACCACCACTTTTACCAGCACGACGGAGGCTTTCAGCCCGCGCAGTGCGAACAAATTGGCATCTGGTACGCGCAAATGCATTCGTACCTGCTTTCGGCCATGGACGCCGTCGAAGTGGCGCCTGGGGTCACAATGTTGGACGAGAGCGTCGTCTTTTTCGGTTCCGAGCTGGCGCACCCGCCCGATCACGCGAAGAAGAGCATGCCGTTCATACTGGCGGGTGGCGGCGGCGGCTTGAAGGGCGGGCGCATGCTCGATTTCGGCGCCAAGCCACACAACAACTTGCTGGTCTCGATCCTGAATCTGTTCGGCGACGCGCGCACCGCCTATGGTGATCCCAAGTACAACAGCGGAGCGCTGACGGGTCTCACGGGGTAGCGCGAAGCTCGCGGCAGGTCGCAGCATTCCGCGGCGACCCAGACTAGCCGAGCTATTTAGGGTCGCCTTCAAGGAGTCATGTGGTCAACCGTTTGACTTCAGCAGTTTGTGGGTTAGAAAGCCTCTTCTGCGCCCCACGGGGCCGAAGGAGCCGAACCGTTGGGCGTAGTGTCGAGGGTCAGGCTGAATCGAAGCTCGCTGGCCAGAGCGGGTCTGTTGCTCGCGCTGGCTCCAGCGTGCCCGGCGCACGGTGCAGGCGCGAGCTACCGCTTGCAACTAGTGCGGGCAGACGGCGCCGGCAGCTGCCCCGCCGCCGCCCAAATCGAGAGCGATGTCACTCAGCGGCTGGGGCGCAATCCATTTTCGGACGAGGCCGAGCGCGGCATCGACATCGTGCTCTCACGCTCGGAGGACAAATGGTTGGCGAAGCTGTACTTGCGCGTCGACACGGCCGACGCCGACGCCGCACGTCTGATCGAGAGCGAAGCAGCGGACTGCGCGGAGCTTGGCAAGTCGGTCGCGCTTGCGGTGGCTTTGGCAATTGCGCCGGAGCTACCGCCGAAGCCCGAGATAAAGCTCGAGCCCGATTGCCCGCCGCCGCCGCCGCCGCCGCCGCCGCCACCACCGCCGTTGCCACCACCTTCCCCCAAGCCCTCGCTGCACGGCGAGGCTTCGCTCCGGCTTTTGTTTTCACCAAACCTGTTGCCAGCCAGCGCGGTCGGCACGTCCCTTTCGGTCACGCTGCGCGGTGACCTCGTCGGTGCCAG
>JAYUYU010000265.1:0-2489 GCA_043752365.1 Myxococcales bacterium
CGAGCACACCCGGGCCGGCCAACGGTGCCTGCTCCCCCAGCTTTGCACGCAGCTTGTGCAGCGTCGGCTCGAGCTGCTCCTCGCAGGCGCTCCAGAACAACGCGAGGCCCTCTCGCGTATGTGCTGGGAACCACTCCTCGGGCACCGCGTCGTCCATCAAATCCCCCACGCCAATCTACCCGCACTGGGTCGCCACGTGGTGCCATTCCGGAGAGGGTTCGTGCGTTGAGACGAGCAAGTCGACTTGCGTTGATCGCAACAACCGAGCTGTGCCCATGCCGGGCGCTGCGGCTGTTTGCTACGCGAGCAGCTCGTGCATCACACGTTCCAGCGTCTCGAAGGGCACTGGCTTGACCAGGTGCCGGTCAAAACCAGCGGCGCTAGCCTTGCGCTTGTCCTCGGCCTGGCCGTAGCCAGTGAGGGCGACCAGACGCACCTGCTCGCTACCGGGCTGGGCTCGTAGCAGGAGGGCCAGCTCGTAACCGTCCATAACCGGCAGGCCCATGTCGAGGATGGCCAGCTCGGGAGGCTGCGCTTTGGCAAGGGCAAGGGCGCTCGGGCCGTCCAGCGCGGACTGCACGAGATGACCACGGGCCACCAGCGCCTTGCACAGCAGCTCGTTGGCGTCCTCGTTGTCGTCGACCACCAAGATGCGGCCGCGCCGCACAGTGGAGACGCGCGTCACGACGGGTGTCCGGCGCGCCAAGCTGCCGCTGTACAGGGGGATCGTGACCGTGAACTGGCTGCCCTGATTTTTGCCAGCGCTGTATGCCGAGACGCTGCCGCCGTGCAGCTCGGTCAGGCTGCGCACAATGGCCAGCCCGAGGCCGAGCCCACCATCGGCCCGATCGGCACCCTGTTTGGCTTGCACGAAGCGCTTGAAGATGACCTCGAGCATCTTCGGCTCGATGCCGAATCCCGTGTCTTTGACGACGACGATCACCTGCTCCGCTTGTCGCTCGGCGGTGAAGTCGACGTGCGCACCGGCCGGCGAATAGCGCGCAGCGTTGGTTAACAAGTTCGAGAAAACCTGCGCCATGCGCGCTGGATCCGCGTCGATTAGCAACCCACGCTCCGGAATGCTCACGCGTAGCGTTTGCTGCTTTTGTTCGAACAGTGGCATCGCCATTTCACGGGCGCGCGCCGCCACTGTGGCTAGCTCCACGTGCTCTCGTACTAGCTCGACCTTGCCGCCTGCAATGCGCGAAACGTCCAGCAGATCGTCCACCAGGCGGGTGAGATGTCCAACCTGGCGCTCGATCACCTCGTGCTCCTTGGTGAAGCGAGACTCCATGCGCAGGATGTGAAGCGCCGTTACGATCGGCGAGAGCGGATTTCGTAGCTCGTGACCGAGCATGGCAAGGAACTCGTCCTTCACGCGCGAGGCCTGCTCGGCGTGCGCCTGCGCCTCCTCGAGCGAGGCGGTTTGCGCGGCCATTGCCTGCATCGTCCGCTCGAGCTCAGCGCGTGTCTTGTCGACCGTCGTGGCCAGGAAGGAGGCGTGTTTGGCGGTGTCGCGCGCGACCCGAACGCGGGCGTTCAACACGCGCTCCGACTGCTCTTTGCGCAGCAGGGCCGCCAACAGCGGCATGACCTGCCTGAGCGTCTCTAGCCGCGCGTCAGCTGATGCCACGCGGCCACCAACCAACACCAGCGTGAGCTGCGCGCGCGTACACACCAGCGCCGGCACGGGGCGCCCCGCCTGCGGATGGCTCACGACTGTGAGCTGGGTCCCCTCGTCACCGCAGCGTTCGAGTAGCGCTCGCCAATCGTTGCCGGGCGGGATGTGTTCGAGAAAGCCAGGCGCAGGGACGATGAGGTTGGGTAGCTCGCCATCCGGCACGAACGCGTAAAGCGCTTCGGCCCCGAGCTCGGCCGCGAGGGCTGCTGCCGCCACCTGCCTGTCTGCCGGATCTGTCATGGCCACGAGCGTGGCAAGGATCGTGGGGTCGATCATCGACTCACGCAGGCAGCACCAAGACCACAGCAGTGCAGTTGTGAAAGCCCCCAAACTGCCCCTCGCCGCGCGCGATTTGACCGTAGGTATTGCAGCCCACCAGCTCCGCACCACCCAGGGCGCGCGCCACTGCATCGAGCTCGAAGCCAAACACGTCGCCGAGTCGGAGCCGTGTGGCAACACAGTCGAAGAACAGCGCGGCAGCGGGCTTTTCAGCTCCGAGAGCGCGTACTGCCGTGGCCGTCGCAGAAGCCGCTGCCTCTGCAGTAGACTCGGCCGTGGCCCGCATGATGGATACGGTTGCTCCTTCGGGAATTTCCGCGGCGCAGGCCACCACACCGTCAGCTTCAAGGCTCAGCGGCACGCGCAGCCGATAGCCGTCCTGCGTGTGTATGCCGAGGATGTTGTGCAAGAAAAACGGCAGCGAATTGGTGCTGTCGAAGGTCTGCTTGGTGGCGTCGGCATGCTGCTGAAAGGCGTGCGCGGCCGGAAAACCATTGATGCTGATCAGCCGCACGCCGTCCGCTTTGGT
>JAYUYU010000266.1:0-2486 GCA_043752365.1 Myxococcales bacterium
GCCAGGGGTTTCGAGCATGCTTGCCCTTCCACAACCACTCACCAAATCCTGTTGCAGTTGGTTACCGGCAGTGCCAAAGATCGATGTCGAGCCGCACCCGAGGGGGCGTTTCGGTCCGGCAAGCACGATTAAAATCATGGCCAGCGAGGCAACTATCCAAACCATCTCCAAGGCGCTCGGGGAGGCCGATGAGGGTCCTCTCGCTCAAATCCAAGCCGTCGTCGACGCGCTCGGTGAAGAGACGAGCCTATCGCTTTTGACCGAGACCGACCGCATCGAGAAAGCGGGCGGTATGGAGCGCGGTGACGGCAAGGGCCGTCGCTCGCCCGGCGGTGTGTTCTTTTATCTCGCGCGTCAAAAGCTCCCCAAGGAGCAACGCGCCGCCATCTTCAACGACAAGATGCCGCGTGACGCCAAGCCGCCCGGCTGGGCTCCCGAGCAAAAGAACGCGAAGGACTCGGAGCGTAGCTTCCCGCGTCGCCGCGTGTTCGAAGTGAACCCCGGCGCTTCCAAGTTCGGTGGCGGCGGCAGTAGCAGCGGAGCGTCCAGCTCGCGCTTCGGTAGCGGCCCCGGCAGCAACCGCGGGCAATGGTCGCCGCCCTCTTCGCCGCCCGGTACGCACCTGCCTCCGCAGCTTCCCAACGCCATCGCGCGTGGCAAAGCCAAGCTCGGTGTTCTGGACGCGCTCGGTTCGCTCCACCCCGACGATCAGTACCTAGTACTGCTTGAGCTGTTGGGCGACTTGCACGCCGTCTACGGCGCCAACGCCGACACCGCGGCTCCCGATTCCAAGTCGGTGCCCGAATCGAAGTCGATGCTCAGCACGCCCGTGGCCGCCGTTGCCAGCGTCGGCAGCTCACGCCGCACCGAGGCCGCGCCTGTCTCGGAGCCGCCACCCTCGCCCAAGCGCAAAGCCCCCGCCCGCAAGTCAGCCAAAAGCAGCTGAAATTCGGGCCGCGGGCCTCCCTCGGCCAGCGCTGCGGCTGCCTAATCCGGCAGTCCGCTCGCGAAGCCTTGGCGACAATGTAGGGAAGAGGTTGCTTCCCTGATCTAGTCCGAGCATAAACTACCGCCGCTTGGCGACAGATCGGGACGGCGCAGTCGATTTCGCACAACCGCGCACGCGCGTGGCCGATCGCGCGGTGTGTCTCAGTCCACCTTGCCCAAGCCGCATGAAGCGCGCGACGCCAAACGTCGCCCGGGTCAGCCCATGACAGACGAGCGGGACAAGTCGAGTCGGGCCAAAGAGTCGCTTGCGCGGACGACGGCGCGGGACGTGCCGCTGGTGCGTGGCGCTGGGAGCGAGTCGGAGCCTGCGCCGCGAGGGCAACGCCCCGGCCAACTCCCGCGCGATCCGACGTACGAGGCAGAGCTGGCCCAAGTCGAGCTAGCGGTCATGCGCGATCCGGCGCGTCGCGACGATCCCTCTACCAAGCAGGGCGGCGGGCGTCGTGCTCACGAATACACGGCGGGCCAACCGCCCGAGAGCGTTACTCCAGAGTCACCCGGTACCCGCAACCATGCGGACATTGCGACGGGTCGCAGCCCGGAACCGCCGAGCTCCGGGGGGCGCTCGGTAGCGAGCGGCACCTTGCTGTCGGTGGGCGCGGTCGATCCCCGTGGCAAGACCGAGCGCACGCTCGAGACGCCTCGCATGTTCTTCAGTCAGCTGGACGACAGCGGCGAGGCCTATTTCAGGCCAGGAAAGATCCCCGCCGTAACTGTCCACCAAACCCTCGAGACCGAGACGGTCAAGCTCGCTGACTCGATCGACCCGCGACGAGCGAAGACCATTCCGCGCTTGGATCGGGCGCAGTTGGCAAAAATGGCCGAGGGCTGGCGTGAGCCAGACTCGGAGGCGCCTGTGGCTCGCTCCGCGCCCGCCAGCGACTTCGAGCAACCGGAATCTTCGATCCCGCGGCCGTGGGACGGCCCAGACTACGAGCCTGTTTCGTCGCTCGGAGAGCGCGATCACGACAGACAGATCCACGCGTCGCTCAGCCCGTTTCGCCAGCAGGCTGAAGCAAGCTTCAGTTTGGCTGGCGCGGTGACGCGACCCGAGCCGTATGTGGCGCGCCGCGCCTCGGACCCGCCCGAGTCGACCCCTGCGCCCGAGCAGAACGCGATCCCAACGCAGCGTGACCTACCCGCGCATCGCATCGAAGCAAGCCTTCCGCCGCCTGCCCCCGTGTCACGAGCCGGGCGCACTGCGGTGGACAGCACTGTGCCGCTCAGCGAAGGCGTTAGCCCGACGACCGCGTCCATCGCGGCTGAAGAGCCCAGAGCGCGCGCTGCGTGGCCGAATTACGCGGCTTTTGCCGTGGCGCTAGTGCTGGCGGTCGCGTTCGGCATGTGGTTAACGCGCGGCTCCGAGCCCCAGCAAGCGGCGCCGAACGCCGTGGAAAAAGCGGCGAGTGTGCGGCAAGCCCCTGTGCCGCCCGTGCCTACGTTGCCGGTCGCCGACGCGGACACAGCGCCCGCTCCGG